>CAZYGO010000063.1:0-3008 GCA_964647455.1 uncultured Rhizobium sp. | reverse complement strand
GGTCTTGTCGAGAATCTGCCGCAGCTCATCGGCGGGGCCATGCGCCGGACCGGGCGAGGGAAAGTTCACCTCCTCCTTGCCTTCGCGGCGCCGCAGATAGGGGTGCACCATGTCGCCCTGGATGGGGCCGGGCCGCACGATGGCAACCTCGATCACCAGATCGTAGAACTCTTTTGGCTTCAGCCGCGGCAGCATCGACATCTGGGCCCGGCTTTCGACCTGGAAGACCCCGATGCTGTCGGCCCGGGACAGCATGCGATAGACCTCCGGCTCCTCCGGCGGCAGTTCCGAGGTCGCCTTGAAGGGCAGGCCATAATGGCGTCGCATCAGGCCGAAAGCGCGGCGCAGGCAGGAAAGCATGCCCAGCCCCAGGACATCCACCTTCAGGATACGCAGCGCCTCAAGATCGTCCTTGTTCCACTCGATCACGGTGCGGTCCTTCATCGCCGCATTTTCGATCGGGACGATTTCATCCAGCCGGCCTTCGGTGATGACAAAGCCACCGACATGCTGGGACAAATGGCGGGGAAAATCGATCAGCTCCCGCGCCAGCGCCAGGGCCTGTTTCAGGCGCGGATCGGCGGTGTCGAGGCCGGTCGTCCGCGCCGTCTCGTCGCTGACGCCGGTGCTGGACCAGCCCCACAGGGTTTTGGCCAGCCGCGATGCCGTATCGGCGGAAAGGCCGAAGACCTTGCTGACCTCGCGGATGGCGCTGCGGCCGCGATAGCAGATGGTGACGGCGGTCATGGCGGCGCGTGTCCGGCCGTACAGCGCATAGATGTGCTGGATCACCTCCTCGCGCCGCTCATGTTCGAAATCCACGTCGATGTCGGGCGGCTCGCCCCGCTGGGCCGAGATGAAGCGCTCGAACAGCAGCCCGCTCACCATAGGGTCCACTTCGGTCACGCCCAGGCAATAGCAGATGGTGGAGTTGGCGGCCGAACCGCGCCCCTGGCAGAGTATGCCTTCCGACCGGGCAAAACGGACGATCTCGTGCACGGTGAGGAAATAGGGCGCGTAGTTCAGCCCCTGCACCAGCTTGTATTCGTAATCGAGATTGCTGCGGATCTTTTCCGGCAGCCCGCCGGGATAGCGCCGTTTTGCTCCTTCCTCGGTGAAGGCGACCAGCGCTTCCATTGCCGTGGCATGGCCTTCGCGCCGCTCCAGCGGATAGGATGGCTTGAGCTGTTCCAGCGAAAAGCGGCAGGCGTCGAGGAAGCGCAGCGTCTCCTCCACCGCCGCCGGATGGCGCGAGAACAGCCTTGCCATTTCTCCCGCCGGTTTCAGCTGGCGTTCCGCATTCTTCGCCAAGAGGCGGCCGGCCCGGTCCAGGGTGGTGTGTTCGCGAATGCAGGCGACGACGTCGGCCAGCGGGCGCCGGTCGCTGTGGTGGAAAAGAATGTCATTGTTGGCCAGCAGCGGCAGCCTGGCCGCCTGCGCCATGCCATCCAGCCGCGCCAGGCGCCGTTCGTCATCGCCGCGATAAAGATGGCTGGCGCCCAGCCATGACCGATCCGGCGCCGCTTCCCGCAGCCGTTGCAGAAATGGCAGGGACAGGGCGCGGGCATCGTCAGGCGGCATCACGATCAGGTTGAGGCCCTCCTGCCAGGTCAGAAGGTCGTCCAGGCCCAGCTTGCACTCGCCTTTGCCGGCCCGCTGCTTGCCCAGGGAGAGCAGCCGCGTCAGCCGTCCCCAGGCGGCTGCATTGGACGGATAGGCCAGGATATCCGGCGTGCCGTCGGCGAAAACCAGCCGTGCCCCCACCGCCAGCCGCAGGCCATGCACCGCGGCGATGGAATGGGCCCGCACGACGCCCGCCACCGAATTGCGGTCGGCGATGCCGATGCCCGCCAGGCCCAACGCCACCGCCTGCACCACATATTCCTCCGGATGCGAGGCCCCGCGCAGGAAGGAGAAATTGCTTGTCACCGCCAGCTCGGCATAGGCGCTCATGCGAAAAGCCCGTGCACGAACCAGCGCGGCTGGGCGGTCTCGCCGTAAAGGCCTTCACGATAGAGCCACAGCCGGGCGCCATCCCGGCAGGCGACACGGAAATAATCGCGCGTCATGACGCAATCCGATGGGCCGCGCCACCATTCCATGGCGATGCGTTCGGGGCCTTCATGGGCGACCACTTCATGCGTCACCCGTCGCCAGCGGAAGCGCAGCGGCACGCCATCGGGCGCGGTGGCCATGGGCGTCTGGTCCAGCGGTTGCGGTTGTGCGAACAACCGCAGCGGCCGCGCCGCCAGCAGCGTATCGGCGGGCGGCGGCGGTTGCGCCGGGAGGCATTGGGCCGTACGCGCCGGCAGCGCCAGACAGGCCGCTTCGGGGATATGCGTGTCCTGCTCCACCAGCCGCAGCACCTGCTGTTCTCCCAGGCGCGCCGTCAGCCGGTCGGTGAGCCGTGCCAGCGCCTGCGCCTGGCTGCCGCCCAGCCCATCCTGCGCTGCTTCCAGCGCCTCGGTTTCCCTGGCGCAGAGCCGCACCAGGTCATAACCGAAGCCGGCATCGTAATCGCAATCGCGCGTGGTCAGGCGGTCGGCGAAGAGGCGGCGGATGAATCCGGCGTCGCGCAGCGGCCGGCTGGTACCGGCGCAAAGGCGCTGCACCACGCCATCCAGGCGAAACAGCAGCAGGGTCAGGCCGCGCGCGCCCTGGCCGTGTTCGGCCAGCATGGCCCCCAGCTGCGCCGCCAGGTCTTCGGCCACGCTCAGCACATCGTCCATCCGCAGCAACGGTTCGGCAAAGGCCCGTTCCACGGCAAAGCGTGGCGGCGGCATGCGCGGCACGATGGCTTCGCCCTGCCGGCCAAGGGCACGATCCAGTTGCAGCCACAATCCGGCGCCGAAACGCGCGGCCAGCGGGGCGCGGGGCAGGGGATAGAGCGCCCCGATGCTGGTGAAGCCGCTTTGCTTCAGCCCCTGCACGATGCCGGCATCGAGCCGCAATCCCGCCAGCGGCAGTTCGGCGATGGCCTGGTGTTGCTGGCCAGGCGGCGCAATGGC
>CAZYGO010000062.1:0-3440 GCA_964647455.1 uncultured Rhizobium sp. | reverse complement strand
AGTCGATGATCTGGCGCGTGGGGGCTTCAAGGCTGCCTTCGCCGGTCATTGCACAGCTCTACGAAAACTCCGGCCCGCCTCCCCCTTCTGCGCGAAGCGCAGCCGAAGGGGGAGGTCGCCGTAGCTGGCCAGCGAAGCGGTTAAGCCAGCGAAGGCCGGAGGGGGTTCAACTTATTTATTTTCCCAAAGTATCCAGCGCCTTCTGGAAGCGCCCGGCATGGGACTTCTCGGCCTTGGCCAGGGTCTCGAACCAGTCGGCGATCTCGTCAAAGCCTTCGTCGCGCGCGGTCTTGGCCATGCCCGGATACATGTCGGTGTATTCATGGGTCTCGCCCGCGATGGAGGCCTTGAGGTTGGCGGAGGTTTCGCCGATGGGCTCGCCGGTGGCCGGATCGCCCACTTCCTCCAGATATTCCAGATGGCCATGGGCATGGCCGGTTTCGCCTTCCGCGGTGGAGCGGAAGACGGCGGCGACATCGTTGAAGCCTTCAACGTCGGCCTTCTGCGCGAAATAGAGATAGCGGCGGTTCGCCTGGCTTTCGCCGGCGAAGGCCTCTTTCAGGTTTTCCCAGGTCTTGGTGTTCTTCAGTCCAGGCATGTCTGGCCTCCTAACAAATCGGGGCGCAGCCTGCCGCCGTCGCGGGCGCAAGTCAACAACTTTAGAATAATTCTAAAGTATGAGAATCGCTTGCAGCTTGCCGGCCGCATGGAAGCCGGGAGAAGGCCGTCAGGTCCGCTTCACGCGGACCACGACATCCACCCGCTCGACGCTGAGGCCGGGGGGCGCTTCCGGTACCCCGGAAACCCGGACATGTTCGCCGGGAATGTCGATCAACAGGCCTTCGTCCTCCAGGAAGAAGTGTTGGTGATCCCCGGTATTGGTGTCGAAATAGCCGCGGGCGGCGTCCACCACCACCTGGCGCAGCAGGCCCGCGGCCTGGAACTGGTGCAAGGTATTATAGACGGTGGCCAGCGAGACCTTGATCCCGGCCCTGGCGCCTTCCTCGGCCAGGCTTTCCGCCGTCACATGCCGGTCATGGCCGGTGAACAGCAGCCTGGCCAGCTCAACGCGCTGGCGTGTGGGCCGCAGCCCCGCCGCCTTAAGGCGGGCGGCCGTCGCGGCGGCGTCGGGGCGGTGGTCCGTATGGGCCATCTTGCGTTTCATCCAAAAGACCCAATTCCCTGTCAGAAGAGGGTCAGAACTGCTAAAGTTGCTGATAGACTACATCTTAGAACACTTCTAAGCAAGAATCGTTCGTTTCAGGGATTTTCGCGGGGCTTTTGGCCCTTTTCAGGAACAGACATGGATCAGCCCGTTCGCAAATCGAGTTTCACCCTTGAAGACCTGCTGGAATGCGCCAGGGGCAAGATGTTCGGCCCCGGCAATCCCCAGCTTCCGCTGCCGCCCATGCTGATGTTCGACCGCATCACCCGCATCAGCGACGAGGGCGGCACCGAGGGCAAAGGCGAGATCGAGGCGGAGTTCGACATCCATCCCGACCTCTGGTTCTTCCAGTGCCACTTCCAGGGCGACCCGGTCATGCCGGGCTGCCTGGGGCTGGACGCGCTTTGGCAGCTGGTCGGTTTCTTCCTGGGCTGGATGGGCGGGCGGGGCAAGGGCCGCGCCCTGGGCGTGGGCGAAGTGAAATTCACCGGCATGGTGCTGCCGACCGCCAAGAAGATCACCTATGCCATCACTTTGAAGCGGGTGATCATGCGCAAGCTGATCATCGGCGTCGCCGACGGCATCATGAAGGTGGACGGCAAGCCGATCTACGAAGCCAAGGACCTCAAGGTCGGCCTCTTCATCGAGGAAGCCGCCACGGCGCTGGCGCCGGCCGCCGCCCCGGCTTGACGGACAACCCGTTTTCTCACCCTTCGACAAGCCCGGGGTGAGGCTGTATGTGCTTTCCTCATGCCGAGCCTGTCGAGGCATGAGCGTCTGTTAGGTCCGGGAAGAATATGCGCCGCGTCGTAGTTACTGGAATGGGCATCGTCTCCTCCATCGGCAACAATGCCCAGGAGGTCACCGCCAGCCTGCACGATGCCCGTTCCGGCATCGTCGCCGCCGATGATTATATCCGCCTGGGCTTCCGCTCCCAGGTGCATGGCTCGCTCAAGATCAATCTCGACGAGGTGGTGGACCGCAGGGCCCGCCGTTTCCAGGGCGACGGCGCCGGCTATTGCTGGGTGGCGATGAACCAGGCCATCACCGATGCGGGCCTGGAGGAAAAGGACGTCTCCAACCCGAAGACCGGGCTGATCGTCGGTTCGGGCGGCCCTTCGACCAAGGCCATTGTCCAGGCCGCCGACATCACGCGCCAGAACAACAGCCCCAAGCGCATCGGCCCCTTCGCGGTGCCCAAGGCGATGAGCTCCACCGTCAGCGCCAATCTTTCCACCTGGTTCAAGACCAAGGGCTACAACTATTCCATCTCCTCGGCCTGTTCGACCTCGGCCAACTGCATCGGCAACGCCTTCGAGCTGATCCAGTGGGGCAAGCAGGACATGATGTTCGCCGGCGGCGGCGAGGAGCTGGACTGGACCCTGTCCGAACTGTTCGACGCCATGGGCGCGATGTCGTCCAAATACAATGCCTCGCCGCAAAGCGCTTCGCGCGCCTATGATCTGAACCGCGACGGCTTCGTGATTTCCGGCGGCGGCGGCATCCTGGTGCTGGAGGAACTGGAGCACGCCAGGGCGCGCGGCGCCCGGATCTATGCCGAAATGGTGGGCTATGGCGCCACGGCGGACGGCGCCGACATGGTGGCGCCGTCGGGCGAAGGCGCGGTGCGCTGCATGAAGATGGCGCTGGAGAATGTGAAGGCGCCGGTGGATTACATCAATCCCCACGCCACCTCGACCCCGGTGGGCGACATTCCCGAGATCAATGCCATCAAGACCGTGTTCGGGGACAAGACGCCGCCGATCAGCGCCACCAAATCGCTCACCGGCCACAGCCAGGGCGCGGCGGGCGTGCATGAGGCGATCTACACCCTGTTGATGATGAAGCATGGCTTCATCTGCGAAAGCGCCAATATCGTGGAACTCGATCCGGCGGTCGAAGGCGCCAACATCGTGCGCAAGCGCATCGACAACGCCAGGATCGATGTCGCCCTTTCCAACAGTTTCGGCTTCGGCGGCACCAATGCCTCGCTGGTCTTCCAGCGCTACGAAAAGTGATGTCCCAGAATGGATCAGACGACGCCAAAGGATCATGCGGTGACTGAGGCCAGAACGGGACTCATGACCGGCAAGCGTGGCCTGGTGATGGGTGTGGCCAATGACCATTCCATCGCCTGGGGCATCGCCCAGATGCTGGCCGGCCATGGCGCCGAACTGGCCTTCACCTATCAGGGCGACGCCCAGAAGAAGCGGCTGGGGCCGCTGGCGCAAAGCATCGGCTCCGGCATCATGCTGCCCGCCGATGTGGAAAGCGA
>CAZYGO010000061.1:0-9207 GCA_964647455.1 uncultured Rhizobium sp. | reverse complement strand
GCCTTCGGCGCGGAAGCGCGCCATGGCATCGGTGCCGCGTGTGGCGGGCGCAGCCGTCATGCCGCTTCACCAACAATGTGTTCGTAACCCTTGGCTTCCAGCTCCAGCGCCAATTCCTTGCCGCCTTCGGCGACGATGCGGCCCTTGGCCAGGACATGGATGCGGTCGGGCACGATATAGTCGAGCAGGCGCTGGTAATGGGTGATCACCAGCATGGCGCGCGCGGGCGAGCGCAGCGCGTTGACGCCTTCGGCCACCAGGCGCAGCGCGTCGATGTCGAGGCCGGAATCGGTCTCGTCCAGGATGGCCAGCTTCGGTTCGAACAGCGCCATCTGCAGAATCTCCAGCCGCTTCTTCTCGCCGCCGGAGAAACCGACATTGAGGGCGCGCTTCAGCATTTCCTCGCTGACATTCAACGTCTTGGCCTTGGCGCGCACCAGCTTGAGCACGCCGCCGACATCCATGTCGGGCTCGCCGCGGCCGCGGCGCTGGGCGTTCAGCGCCGCCTTGAGGAAGGTCATGGTGGTGACGCCGGGAATTTCCACCGGATATTGCATCGCCAGGAAGACGCCCTTGGCGGCGCGTTCTTCCGGCGCCATTGCGGCCAGGTCCTCGCCGTTGAAAAGGATGGCGCCGTCGGTGATGTCGTAACCGTCGCGGCCGGCCAGCACATAGGAAAGCGTGGACTTGCCCGAACCATTGGGGCCCATGATGGCATGGACCTGGCCGGGGTGGATCGAAAGCGTCAGGCCCTTGAGGATGGGCTTGTCGCCGACCGAAACATGCAGGTTCTTGATCTCAAGCATCAACCGACACTGCCTTCCAGACTGATGCCGACGAGCTTCTGGGCCTCGACGGCGAATTCCATGGGGAGCTGCTGCAGCACTTCCTTGCAGAAGCCGTTGACGATGAGGCTGACCGCCTCGTCCTGCGGGATGCCGCGGGCCAGGCAATAGAAGAGCTGGTCCTCCGCAATCTTGGAGGTCGTCGCCTCATGCTCGAGACGCGCGGTGGGATTGCGGCTCTCGATATAGGGCACGGTGTGAGCGCCGCATTCGCCGCCGATCAGCAGCGAGTCGCATTGGGTATAGTTGCGGGCGTTCTTCGCCTTGCCATAGACCGAAACCAGGCCGCGATAGGTGTTCTGCGCCTTGCCGGCGGAAATGCCCTTGGAGATGATGCGACTGCGCGTGTTGGCGCCCAGATGGATCATCTTGGTGCCGGTGTCGGCCTGCTGGTAATGGTTGGCGATGGCGATGGAATAGAATTCGCCGACCGAATGATCGCCGCGCAGGATGCAGGAGGGATATTTCCAGGTGATGGCCGACCCGGTCTCAACCTGGGTCCAGCTGATCTTGGAATGATCGCCCCGGCAATCGCCCCGCTTGGTGACGAAATTGTAGATGCCGCCCTTGCCATTTTCGTCGCCGGGATACCAGTTCTGCACCGTCGAATATTTGATCTCGGCATGGTCCAGCGCCACCAGCTCCACCACGGCGGCGTGCAACTGGTTCTCGTCGCGCTTGGGCGCGGTGCAGCCTTCCAGATAGGAGACATAGCTGCCTTCGTCGGCGACGATCAGCGTGCGTTCGAACTGCCCGGTCTCGCTGGCGTTGATGCGGAAATAGGTGGAAAGCTCCATCGGGCAGCGCACACCCTTGGGCACGTAAACGAAGGTGCCGTCGGAGAAGACGGCGGAGTTGAGCGTGGCGAAGAAATTGTCGGTCACCGGCACTACCGTGCCGAGATATTTCTTCACCAGTTCGGGATAGTCGCGGATCGCCTCGCTGATGGGGCAGAAGATCACCCCCGCCTCGTTGAGCTTCTCCTTGAAGGTGGTGGCGACACTGACACTGTCGAACACCGCATCCACCGCCACGCCGGCCAGGGCCATCTGCTCGTTCAGCGGGATGCCCAGCTTGTTGTAGGTCTCCAGCAGCTTGGGATCGACTTCGTCCAGGCTCTGCTTCTTGGGCGTGTTCTTGGGCGCCGCATAATAATAGGCGTCCTGGTAGTCGATGGCGGGATAATGCACCCGCGCCCATTTCGGCTCCTTCATCGAAAGCCAGCGGCGGAAGGCGGCCAGGCGCCATTCCAACATCCAGTCCGGCTCGTTCTTTTTCGCCGAGATGTAGCGCACCGTGTCTTCCGACAGGCCTTTGGGCGCCTTCTCCATCTCGATGTCGGTCACGAAGCCGTATTTGTACTTGTCGCCGATCTCGGCGACGGTTTCGCGGGTTTCCTGCTGGGCGGCGCTGCTCATGCGGCCCTCCTCGAAAGCTTGCGTTGCCACAGCTTGGTCAGGGCGGCGATCGCCGCCTCGATGTCGGCCATTTCCGAATTCCAGCCCAGGCTGAGACGCAGGGCGCAGGAGGCCAGTTCATACGGCACCGCCATCGCCCCCAGCACGGGACTGGTCGAAACCTTGCCGGAGGAGCAGCTGGAGCCGGCGCTCATCATCACCCCGTCCAGGTCCAGCGCAATCAGCGCGGTCTCGGAGGCGAGGCCCGGCAGGGCGAAATTGGAGGTGCCCGCCAGGCGCGGCGCAGAGGCGCCGAAAATCACCGCTTCGGGCACAGCCGCCGCCAGCAGGGTCTCGAACCGGTCGCGCAGGTGCCGGATGCGGGCGAGTTCGCCCTCGCCGTCGCGCAGCGTCCGCGCCGCCGCCGCAAAACCGGCGATGCCGGAAAGATTCTCGGTGCCGGCGCGCAGGCCACCCTGCTGGCCGCCGCCGACCGTCTGCGGCGCGAACGGCGCGTCCCTGGCGATGAGCAGGGCACCGATGCCCTGCGGTCCGCCCAGCTTGTGCGCCGATAGGATCATGTAATCGCACAGCGACGCATCCAGCGGGATCTTGCCCCCCGCGGCCACGGCATCCACCAGCAGCAGCGCGCCGGCTTCCCTGGCCAGGCGCGACACCTCGGCCATGGGCTGGATCACGCCGGTTTCGTTGTTGGCAGCCATCACCGCCACCAGGGCGCGGCCCTTGCCCTCGCGCAGCGCCACTCGCAACGCTTCGGTATCCAGCACCCCGTCGGCCGTCACTGGCAGCGTCTCCAGCCGGATGCCGGCCGCCCGTTCGGCCAGGCGCCGCGCCGGAGCGGACACCGCCGGATGCTCGATGGCGGAAACGAACAGGCGCGTGATGCGCGCTTGCCTGCTGTCGGCCTCATGCTGGTCGAGCGCGCCCTCGACGGCGCCGGCCAGCGCTAGGTTTGCCGCCTCGGTGGCGCCGCTGGTGAAAATAATCTCGTGGTTCGGCGCGCCGGCGAAGCGGGCGATCTCCGCCCTAGCGTCATCGACGATGGCGCGGGCCATGCGGCCGCGCCCATGCATCGAGGAAGGATTGCCGCCCACGCTCAGGGCATGACTTACCGCCCCCAGGGATTCGGGACGGAGCGGCGAGGTGGCGTTATGATCGAGATAATGCATGACGGGCCTTATTCGGCGGCGACTTCGGCCACCGCGTCGTTGCCGATATCGTTGCAGGGCCGGGCCCGGCCCAGCACCCGGCGTTCCACCACATCGGCGAGGCTGACGGAGGAGAGGAAGACGTGAATCTGCTGCCCCAGCTCTTCCCACAAGTCATGGGTGACGCAGCGGGCGCCGGTCTTGGTGCAGCCCTTGGCGGAGCCGGGCTTGCAGCGGGTGGCCGCGATCGGCTCGTCCACCGCCACGATGATGTCGGCGATGCGAAGTTCCCCCGAGGGGCGGGCCAGGCGATATCCGCCGCCGGGACCGCGCACGCTGGTCACCAGCCCTCCCCGCCGCAGCTTGGCGAAGAGCTGCTCTAGGTAGGAAAGGGAAATGTCCTGGCGCTGGGCGATGTCGGCCAGCGCCACCGGCCTGCCGCCGCCCTCCGCTCCCTGGTTCCCGGCCAGATCGGCCATGGCCATGACGGCGTAACGTCCCTTGGTACTCAGTCGCATGGCGTCGCTCCGACGGAAAACGGCGATTTTTCTTGGCTGGCGGCGCCCGGCTTGGGTAGAAGGGCGCTCCTAGCTGCGGCTGGATATAGATTTCCCGACTAGTACGGTCAAGTATTGGGCCATGCGTCCAATCGTACATCGTAAAGCACTGTAATTGTTGGAATTTTATCGGCATCGGGACCGGAAAAATCCGACTGGATAATTTGGATTCGGCCTGTGGGGGGCCTTTGGCAATGCCTGACATTATTCTCCCGGGGTCTGCGGGCCGCATCGAAGCCCGCTACCAGCGGCAGAAGACGCCCGGAGCCCCCATGGCGCTGGTGCTTCATCCCCATCCCCAGTTCGGGGGCACGATGAACAACCCGCTGGTCTATGACCTTTTCCACATGTTCCACGGCCTGGGCTGCACCACGGTGCGCTTCAACTTCCGCGGCGTGGGGCGCAGCCAGGGCACCTTCGACAATGGCTCGGGCGAGTTGTCGGACGCCGCCGCCGTGCTGGACTGGATGAACACCCTTTATCCCAATCCCAGCCATGTCTGGGTCTGTGGCATCAGCTTCGGTGCCTGGATCGGCATGCAGCTCTTGATGCGCCGGCCGGAAATTACCGGCTTCGTCTCCATCGCCCCGCCGGCCAGCATGTATGACTTCGCCTTCCTGGCGCCCTGCCCCACCTCGGGCCTGATCGTGCACGGCACCAAGGACAATGTCGTGCCCGAGCCGGACGTGCAGAAGCTGGTGGACCGGCTGACCGCCCAGAAGGGCATCCGCATCACCTACAACAAGATCGACGGCGCCAATCATTTCTTCGACAAGCATGAAGCCGATGTCGTGGATTCGGTGAAGGGCTATGTCTCCGACCTGATGAGCCGCCCCAGGGAAGGACGCTAGCGCGGCGCCTTGTGCAAAACCCCGCCGGTCATCGGTGCCGGCACGCCGGTGGTGGTGGGCAGCGACAGCGGCAATCCCTTGCGCGAGCGCACCGCCAGATAGGCGAAGCCTTCCGCCTCCAGCGCATCGCCGTCCCAGCCCACATCTTCACTCTTGCAGACGCGCGCCGCCACCAGCGCCCGCAGCCGGTCCATCAGAAAATCATTGTGGCGTCCGCCGCCGCAGACGATCCAGGTCGCCGCCGGGGCCGGAAAATGCGCCCGCGCGCGCGCGATGGCAGCGGCGGTGAAGGCGGCCAGGGTGGCGGCGCCGTCGGCGGCGTTCAGGCTTTCCACCGCGGTCATGCCGAAATCCTGGCGGTCCAGCGATTTGGGTGGCGCGCGATCGAAGAAGGGATGCGCCAGCATCGCGGTCAGTGCCGGCTCGTTCACGCGGCCGGACTTCGCCAGCGCACCGCCTTCATCGACGGGACGGCCGGTGTGGCGATGCATCCAGTCGTCGATCGGGGCATTGCCCGGCCCGCTGTCGAAGGCTAGCACCGTGCCGTCATCAATATAGGTGACGTTGGAGACGCCGCCGATATTCACCACCACCATGGGCAGCGGTAATCCGGTTTCGCGCGCCAGCGCCGCGTGATAGAGCGGCATCAGCGGCGCGCCCTGACCGCCCGCGCGCACATCGGCGCTGCGAAAATCGTTGACCACGTCGATGCCAGTGAGCCGGGCCAGCAAGGCGCCATCGCCGATCTGCCAGGTCTGCCGCCGCGCCGGCCGATGCAGGATGGTCTGGCCGTGAAAGCCGATCAGGTCCACCGCCTCCGGCGCCAGGCCCGCCATGTCCAGCAGCGCCTTGACCGCCCTGGCATGGGCTTCGGAGGTCAGGCTTTCGGCCTCGCGGATGCTGTGCGGCAGCTTCCCGCCTTCGATGGCGCGGGGGGCATCGTCGATGGCGGCGCGCAGCAGGGCCCGCGTCTGGGCACCATGGGGGACGGTAAGGGCCGGGCCCGGCCGCACCACCTTCTCGCCATCGGTCTCGATCAGGGCGGCGTCAATGCCGTCCAGCGAGGTACCGCTCATCAGGCCGATGACTTTCTGAACCCCTGCCACTGTGCTATTGCCCGGCTGCCTGATTTTCCAGAGTCTTATCATGCCTTCCGCGCCGCAATTCCAGTCCGAATTCCTCCGCACCTTTACGGCGCGCGGAGCCTATTACGACTGCTCGGGGCCGGAGGAGCTGGACCAGCTTTTCGCCAAGGAACGCGTCACCGCCTATATCGGCTTCGACTGCACCGCCGACAGCCTGCATGTCGGCAGCCTGGTGCAGCTGATGACGCTGCGCCGGCTGCAGCAGGCCGGGCACAAGCCGATCCTGCTGATGGGCGGCGGCACGACCAAGGCCGGCGACCCCAGCGGCAAGGACGAAACCCGCCAGCTTCTCACCAATGCCCAGATCGAGGCCAACAAGCAGTCCATCCTGTCCGGCATCCGCCACCTGCTGAAGTTCGGCGACGGGCCGTCCGACGCCATCCTGGTGGACAATGCCGAATGGCTGGACAAGCTGGAATGGATCCCCTTCCTGCGCGAGGTCGGGCGGCACTTCTCGGTCAACCGCATGTTGACCATGGAAAGCGTCAAGCTGCGGCTGGACCGCGAGCAGCCGCTTTCCTTCCTGGAGTTCAACTACTCCATCATGCAGGCCTATGATTTCGTCGAACTCTACAAGCGCAATGGCTTCCGGCTGCAGTCCTCGGGCTCGGACCAGTGGGGCAATGTGGTTTCCGGCATCGATCTTGGCCACCGCCTGGCCAATGTGCAGCTTTACGGCCTGACCACGCCGCTGATCACCACCGCGTCGGGCGCCAAGATGGGCAAGACCGCGGCCGGGGCGGTGTGGCTGAACGCCTCCCGCGTCAGCCCTTACGACTATTGGCAGTTCTGGCGCAACACCGAGGACCGTGATGTCGGCCGCTTCCTGCGCCTGTTCACCGATCTGCCGCTGGAAGAGATCGCGCGGCTGGAAGCGCTGGAAGGCGCCGAACTGAACGAGGCCAAGAAGATCCTGGCCACCGAGGCCACCGCCATCCTGCATGGGCGACAGAATGCGGATGCGGCGGCGGACACGGCGCGGCGGGCCTTCGAGGAAGGGGCTTCGGCGGCGGGGCTGCCCACCATCAGCGCCACGCTGCCGGACGGCATTCTCAACCTGGCGGTGGCGGCAGGCCTCGCCGCTTCGAATTCCGAGGCGCGCAAGCTCATCGCCAATGGCGGGCTGAAGCTCAACGATATCGCCGTCAGCGACCCCAGGACGAGTGTGGACGCGTCAGCGCTGAATGCCGACGGCGTCCTCAAGCTGTCCGCCGGCAAGAAGAAGCACGTCCTGGTGAAGCCCGCCTAGTTGGCGGGTGTCTTCGGCGCGGGTTCCGGCGCGCTGGCGGGCGGCGTTGTGGGCGCCGGCTGGTTGGACGGCGCATTGGCGGCGCTGGGAATCTTGCCCTCCCAGATGCGGCGCAGGAAACCCGGCGTCAGCATGGACAGCGGATTGTACGACAAGGCGAGATTGTCGGTGGGCCCGCTCATCGAATAGGTGACGCCGAAAATGCCCTCGCCTTTCTTTGACGCCAGCAGATCGCCCAGCAGCGGCACATTGCTGATGAGGGAATTGAGGCTGTAGGCGGGGATCAGCGAGCCCTTGACCGCCACCTGGTTCTTGGGCCGGTCGATATAGCCGTCGGCGCTGCCGCCGACGCCGCCGGCGAACACCGCATCATGGATGGAAATCACGTTGTTCTTGGAGGAGAAGGGAAACTCAGCCTTGTCCATGCTGATGCCCTGGTTCGCCAGAAGGTCGCCAAGGCCGGTGAACGAGACCGACGAGAACAGCCGCGCGAAGAAGGACTGGTTGACCATCTTGAAGTCGGTGATGGTCAGCACGCCCTGGAAGTCCGGCACGCTGGCGGGCGCGTCAGCGTCGCTGGCCCGGCCCGGCAGGGTGGCAGTGACGGCCAGCGCCCCGCCGCTGAGGCCGGTGAAGGAGAACAGCGCCCGCGCCAGCGCCCCGGCGTCGGCGGCCGCGACGCTGACCTTGCGGCCCTGCGCGGTATTCTCGAGTCCGGCGGTGAGGCTGCCCTTGCCGACAACGCCGCTCAGGCTCAAGGCCGAAGGCTTTTCGCCGATCCCCGCCATGTCGATGTTGAAGGGGGCGAAGGCCCCGCCCTCGCACAAGGCCAGGCGCTCCAGATGGGCGATGACGCGCCAGCTGCCATCGGGCTTCTCGTCCGGCCGCTCAGGCGCCTTCGGCCCGCCGGCCGGCGCGTTGCACGACGCGTTGCGGCCGATGCTGGAGCCGTCCAGCACATGGCCGTGCAGGTCATAGACATCGCCATTGGCGGTCTTGGTCAGGGTGAAGCCAAGATCGTTGAGGGGACCGCGCCGCACGCTGGCGAAATCCATCCTGGCGAGGGCGCCGTTCCTGTCGAAGCTGGCGGTGCCGTTGGCGGAAAGGCCGGGCCCGGTGACGCGGAAGCTCTGGTCGGCGACGCGGCTGCCGTCCACGAAATTCACCAGCACGCGGGCGCTGGCCGCCTCGCCCGCCGGCTTGCCCAGGTTGACGAAGGGCACGGTGACGATGGCAGGCGTCAGATCGACGGTGGCGTCGGCCTGGGCCAGGTTGGCGCCATGGCCGGTGATGCTGGCGGTCACCGGCCAGTTGCCGGTAACGACCTTGCCGATATCGATATTCAGCAGCTCGCGCACGCGCGGCGTCAGCAGGCCACGGACGGAAATGCGGCTGGTGATCGGATCGCTGGTCTTGAAGTCCTCGGTATAATCGATGGTGAAGCGCTGGTCGGCCAGCAGGGCGGTGCCGCTCTGGCGCAGCCGGTTGTTGTCGATGTCGAAGGTGACCGTGCCATCGCTCAGCCGCAGCTTGCCGACCGTGACGGCGAAGCCGCTCACCGCCGCCTTGGCGGAGATGCCAACATCGTCGAGCAGCAGGTCGGGCAGCATGGGGACACGGAAGCTCATGTCCACCCCCGCCGTGCCCAGCGTGGTCTTCGGGTCGATGCCGAAGCGGGAGGGATAGCCCAGCGGCTTCATGTCCAGCAGCGCCATGATGTCGGGCATGGCGCCGTCGGCATGCAGGCTGAAGGTGGCGACAGTGCCATGCTGGTGCAGCGCGGGAATCACGGCATGGCCGCTCTTTACCACCAGGTTGCCGACCCGCCCGGCGGTGAAGTCGGCGGAGAAGTCGTCGCCCGTGAGCAGAGCGGTGCCCTCCACCCCGGTCAGGTGGGTCAGGCCGGTCTTGTAGTTGGCTTCCACGCCGCTCATCCCGAAAGTGAGCTTGAGCGCGTTGGTCGCCAGCACCGGCTGGTCTACGTCGCCCGGCTC
>CAZYGO010000060.1:0-5920 GCA_964647455.1 uncultured Rhizobium sp. | reverse complement strand
ATCGTCGCGCAACGGCTGGCTGAGAATGACGGGCTCGTCGGAATCCCGGATGTCGCGAAGATCGGCCATGCGTGTCTCCTCACATGTAACAAAAGGCTGCGGGAGATGAACGGAACATGGGCGGGGCGAGTTCCAGCCCCGCCCAACAAAGGCAAATTAAGGCAGGTTTTATGGGGCTTTCTGCCGCTTTGCGGCGCAATCATGGCGGAGAGCCGGCAGCATGACGGATGCCAACACGACGATCTCGCGGGATGCGAAGATCAGCGCTGCGGCGCGGCGTGAATCTGGCGCACGAAACGATTTTCCACCGTCACCACCGCATTGCTTGTCTTGTCGCGATAAGTGGTGACGAAAGCCATGAAGGTCTCGGCATCGGCGCCGGCCGGCGGCGGCGACAGAGTCACCAGCGCGGCGCTGATCTGCATCAGGGGATTGTCGTTGCGGTTCAGCACCTGCGGCGACGACACGCGCCGGCCGCTTTCACCGGCAAGGTCGCCGACGATCCTGCTGAGCGGGCCGTTGGGCACGCCGGCGGGCGTGTTCACCCGCACCGAGCAGGCATGAAAGGGCGGCGCCTCCTCCGTCACCAGGAAGCCATGCCCTTCCAGCCGGACGATCCAGCCGCGGCCCGGATCGTCATGCAGGATGCCTTTCACCTGCTCGGGCGTCATGGCGATGGCGCCCCGGTCGCGCATGCGGGCCTCCAGCGCGGCGCCGTCCGGGAATGCCTTGACGCAGAACTCGGTGAAGAGGGTGGCGAGGTTGGCGCCGGTGGCCTCATCCAGCGGCGGCGGCGCCTTGGGGGTGAGCGGCGGCGCGGCGGAAGGAGGTGCGGGCGAGGCCGGCGGATCAGCGGCCAGGGCGGCACCGCACAACAGGCCCGAACACAGAATCAGCAGGACCGCACGCATGACGACCTCCCAACTGTTATGCTACGGAATGTAGCAGATTTGGGGGCGGCGCTCAACCGGCGAGCAGGGCTACCGCCTGGTCATGCACTCGCGCATCGCCACTGGCCAGCAGCGGATCGCCGTCGCGCCAGGGGCCGCCCTGCCAGTTGCTGACAATGCCGCCCGCCCCCTGCACCAGCGGCAGGATGGCGGCGACATCCCAGCGGCGGAAGACACCTTCCACGATCACGTCGATGAAGCCCATCGCCAGCATGGCGAAGATGTAGCAGTCGCCATGATAGCGGGTGAGGCGCGCCCTGGCCTTCACCCGCTCGAAGGCGGCTATCTGGGGCGGCGTCATGTAGGCGGAGGGATCGGTGGCGCAGAGCACCGCATCCGTCACATCGGTGCAGGCACGCACCTTCAGCGGCATGGTCTTGCCCGCCTGGCGCAGTTCGGCGCCGCCATTGACGCCAATGAAGCGTTCGCCCAGCACCGGCTGGTCGAGAATGCCGAGCACCGGCACCTCGTTCTTCTCCAGCGCGATCAGCGAGCCCCATTCATGGCGGCCGGTGATGAAGGATCGGGTGCCATCCACCGGATCGAGCACCCAGCGCCAGCCGGAGGTGCCGGGCTTTTCGCCATACTCCTCGCCCAGGATCGCATCCTCAGGGCGCTCGGCCTCGAGGATGGCGCGGATGGCGCGCTCGCCGCCCCTGTCGGCTTCGGTGACCGGATCGAAGGCATACTGGCCTTCCTTGTGCGCCACCTCGATGCGCTGGCGGAAAAAGGGCCGGATCACCGCCCCGGACGCGTCGGCCAGGCGATGGGCAAAGGCGATGGTGTCGGAATCAACCCGTGTATTGGCGGTCATGGGGGCGAGATTAGCCATGGCGCCGCTCGAGGTACAGGAGCGAGGCGAAACCGCCCCGATGGTACCGCCGCTTATGCCTGTTTTGTCCGCCGCAGCAGGAAGGGCATCGAAAGGCCCTGCAGCACCACCGAGAAGACCACCACGCCGAAGGTGGCGATGCGGATCTGGCCGGCGAAGGGCAGGTCGGGCGGCAAGGACAGTGCCAGCGCCAGCGCCAGCGCGCCGCGCAGCCCCCCCCACCACAGCACATGTTGCTCGGCCAGCCCGATCGCCCAGCGCGAACGGGCGAAGGCAAGTGACAGCGGGTAGACGGTCAACGCGCGGCCGGCCAGCACCAGCAGGATCGCGCTGGCGAGCGTGGCGGCACCTAGCCAGGCGAAGGGCAGTTGCGCCACCGCCAGGCCGATCATCAGGAAGATGAAGGAATTGGCGATGAAGGCGGCAAAGTCCCAGAAGCCCAGGATGAAGTCGCGCTCGCCTGCGGAAAAGGCGGCGCGCCGGAAAATGCCGGAAAAGCCGGCATTGCCGATCAGGAGCCCCGCCGTCACCGTCGCCAGCACGCCGGAGACGTGGAAATGCTCGGCCAGCAGGAAGGCGCCATAGGCGGCGATGGTGGTGACCGCGCTGGAAATGAGATGGTCGTGCGTGCTGCCCGCCAGCGCCAAGGCAAGCCCGCCTACCACCAGGCCCGACAGCACACCGCCGCCCGCCGTCAGCAGCAGCTCGAACACCGCCTCGCCCGGCGTGGGCGCCGCGTTCTGGGCCACCGCCAGTGCCAGGGCGAAGAAGACGGCGGCGACGCCGTCGTTGAACAGGCTTTCGCTTTCCACCAGGAAGCGCAGCCGGCCCTTGATCCCCAGATCCTTGAACATGGCGATCACCGCCACCGGATCGGTGGCGGCGATGAGGACGCCGAACACCAGCGCCGCGGCGAAGGGCCAGGCCAGCAGCAGCGTCATGCCGCCCGCCACCACCGCCGCCGAGATCGCCACGCCCAGCGTGCTCAGCACCAGCACCGGCAGCGCGTCGCGCTTCAGCTCCTGCCAGTGCAGGTTCAGGGCCGCCTCGAACAGCAAGGGCGGCAGGATCGCCAGATAGATCATGTCCCGCGTCAGGCCGGGATCGGGCGCCAGCTTCAAGAGCGCCAGCGCGATGCCGGTGGCGACCAGGCCGACGGTATAGGGCAGCTTGAGGCGGCGGGCCGCCAGCGCGACCATCACGGCCACGATCAGGAGCCCGACCATGCTGGCCAGCAGCGCGTCCACCGTTCCATCGCCCATGCCGCAAGGCTAGCGGCGCGACACGGCGGGTCAAGCAAAACCGGACGGCTTTACGCCTCGGCCGCCTGCTTGGCCCGCTTGCGCAGATGCGGCAGCAATTCGCGCTTGCGCAACCTGATGTTAAGGGGCGTGACCTCGACCAGCTCGTCATCCTCGATATAGGCCATCGCCTGCTCCAGGGTCATGGGCACGATCGGGGTCAGGCGCACCGCCTCGTCCTTGGAGGTGGTGCGGATGTTGGTGAGCTGCTTGGCCTTGGTCGGGTTGACGTCCAGGTCGTTGTCCTTGGCGTTCTGGCCGATGATCATGCCCTCATAGACCTTGGTACCGGGCGTCACGAACAGCTTGCCGCGCTCTTCCAGATACCAGAGGCCATAGGCCACGGCCTCGCCATTCTCGGTGGAGATCAGCACGCCATTGACCCGCCCGCCCACCGGGCCCTTGTGCGGGGCATATTCCAGGAACATGCGGTTCATCACCCCGGTGCCGCGGGTGTCGGTGAGGAATTCGCCGTGATAGCCGATCAGGCCGCGCGCGGGCGCGTGGAAGACGATGCGGGTCTTGCCGGCGCCGGTGGGACGCATGTCGACCATCTCGCCCTTGCGCAGCGAAATCTTCTCGATGACCGTGCCGGTATAGGCGTCGTCCACGTCCACCGTGACTTCCTCGATCGGCTCCAGCTTCTCGCCATTCTCGGTCTTGAACAGCACGCGCGGGCGGCTGATCGAAAGCTCGAAGCCTTCGCGGCGCATGGATTCGATCAGGACGCCCAGCTGCAATTCGCCGCGCCCCGCCACCTCGAAGGCGCCGTCGCCGGTTTCCTGCACCTTCAGCGCGACATTGCCCTCGGCCTCGCGGAACAGGCGGTCGCGGATCACCCGCGACTGGACCTTGTCGCCTTCGCGGCCGGCCAGCGGGCTGTCGTTGACGGCCAGGGTCATGGCGAGGGTGGGCGGATCGATGGGATGGGCGGGGATCGCCTCCTCGACGGTCAGGTCGCACAGCGTGTCGGCGACGGTGGCGGTCTCGAGCCCGGCGATGGCGACGATGTCGCCGGCCTCGGCGCGCTCCACCGGCACGCGCTGCAGGCCGCGGAAGGCCAGCAGCTTGGTGACGCGGGCCTTCTCGATCACCTCGCCGGTGCGGCTCAGCACCTTGATGTTGCGGTTGGTGGTGATGACGCCGGATTCGATGCGGCCGGTGAGGATGCGGCCGAGGAAATTGTCGGCTTCCAGCGTCGTCACCAGCATCTTGAAGGGATGCTCCTCGCCCGCCAGCTTCTGCGGCTTGGGCGGCGGCACGTCCTGCACGATGCGGCGGAACAGCGGCGTCAGATCCTTGCGCTCGTCCTCCAGCTCGTCCACCGCCCAGCCATTGCGACCCGAGGCATAGAGGTGATGGAAGTCGAGCTGGTCGTCATTGGCTTCCAGCGAGAGAAACAGGTCGAAGATCGATTCCAGCGTTTCCGCCGGCTGGGCGTCGCTGCGGTCGATCTTGTTGATCACCACGATGGGCTTGAGGCCCAGCTTCAGCGCCGTGGAGAGCACGAACTTGGTCTGGGGCATGACGCTTTCGGCCGCGTCCACCAGCAGGACCACGCCGTCGACCATGGAGAGGATGCGCTCGACCTCGCCGCCGAAATCGGCATGGCCCGGCGTATCGACGATGTTGAGGCGGGTGCCCTGCCATTCCACCGAGGTGCATTTGGCCAGGATGGTGATGCCGCGCTCCCGCTCCTGGTCGTTGGAGTCCATGGCACGTTCGGCCATCTGCTGGTTTTCCCGCACCGAACCGGACTGCTTGAGCAGCTGGTCGACCAGGGTGGTCTTGCCATGGTCGACATGGGCGATGATGGCGATATTGCGGATGTCCATGCCGGCGGGAACTCTCGGAATCGGGGAAATTGCGGGAAAGCGGGGGCTTATAGCCATGGCTGTCAGCCCGGAGCAAACGGAACCACCTGTCGCAATGACAAAAACCGAGACAATTGTGAGAAACTTTTACTCTAGGATGAATACAGGAAGCCGTTAAGAGCTTCTATTTATTGAGTTTTTTCGCCAGGGGGCGGATTTTGCAGGCGGTTATGCCGCGCAAGGCCTTGTAGGCCACGCGGTTTCTTGCAAGGACGCATGCCATCCGCCGTGCAAACGACAGCAGAAGGTTTTGGGTACGCCATGAACTACCAGTCTCCCCGGCCGCAGGACAACGCGGCCCTGCGTCCCGCAGAAGCGCCGCGCCGTTCCTGGCGCAGCCTGGTTCTTGGCGGCATGGCGCTGGCGGCGGCGCTGGGCGGCTACTGGTACTTCACCCATGAGAGCGCGCCGCGCACGGCGGTGCGCCGCGAAACCGCCGCGCCGGTGCGGGTGGCGCCGGTCGAGCGCCGGGACATGGCGGTGATCGAGCGCACCATCGGCACGGTGGTGGCCAATTCCAACGTCCAGATCACCGCGCGCGTCCAGGGCCAGCTGCAGAGCGCCTTTTTCAAGGAAGGCCAGCTGGTGAAGAAGGGCCAGATGCTGTTCCAGATCGATCCCCGCCCCTACCAGGCGGCGCTGGACCGCGCCGTCGCCAACCTGGCCGCCGCCGAGGCGAAGGCCAAGCGCTACCAGACCCTGATCGGCTCCAACGCCATCTCGCAGATGACCTTCGACGACGCCCAGGCCGCCTATCTGCAGGCCAAGGCGGACGTGGACACCGCAAAGCTCAACCTGGAATATACGCGCATCACCGCGCCGGTGAACGGCAAGACCGGCGCCATCCTGGTGCAGCCGGGCAACCTGGTGACGCCGTCGGCCAGCGTCGGCGCCTCCTCTCTCGTCAACATCACCGAGATCCAGCCCATCAAGGTGTCCTTCGCGCTGCCCCAGGCCGACCTG
>CAZYGO010000059.1:0-6749 GCA_964647455.1 uncultured Rhizobium sp. | reverse complement strand
ATCTCGCGCGCCCGACTCAGGGCGCGGGCAGTGGCGAGGTTTGTGAAATTGAAGAAGGCCACCAGCAGGATCAGGACGCCGATGACGCCGATGCCATACAGAAGATCGCGGCTGCCCGCCGGCACCATGTTGCCCAGCATGCCGTCAGACGAAAGATGCACGGCGGCGAAGGGTCTCAGGCCGATCTGGATCGTCTTGCTGGGCTGCAGCTTCATGCCCAGGTCTTCCATGGTGTCGACGTGGCGATCGAGCAAGGCCGGCACCTTGGCCAGCAGCTTTGCACGATCTGTACCCGGCGCCAGCCGTACATAGCTCCAGCCGTTGACGGCGTAGTAGTGCCGCTTGCCGTCCTCCGTCAGCACGTCGGCGCTGGAGTTGTGGGAGACGATCGCATCGCCCTGTATCTGCGTGTTGTGCGGCAGGTCCGCCATGATACCGGCGACGCGCAATGTCACCGCGATGTTGTCGCAGGAAATTCCGTTGCGTTCGGAGCAATCGGCCTTGTTTACCGTCAGGGTACGGCCCACGGCACTGGAGCTGCCGTAAAGCTTCTGTGCCAGGCTCCGCGAAATCACGATGGCATCGGGGCGCGACAGCACGCTGGCGGGATCGCCCGCCAGCAGCGGAAAACGCATGACGCGGAAGAAATCGGGATCAACCTCCGCCACGTCCTGGGAAAAGCTGCGGCCATCCACCCTTATGGTGCGCGACCTCGGCCAGAAGCGCGTCATGGCGGTGACTTCGGGAAAATTCTCCTTCAGCAGCGAAGCCAGGGGAAAATCGGACACCGCCGCCACAAGCGGCGGGCGGCCCGGCAGGGTGAAGGTTTCCTCGAGCCGGTAGAGGTTGGCGCTGTCGGGCACCCACTGGTCGAAGGAAAGCTCGTCCCGGATGAACAGCGCGATCAGGATGACGCAGGTCAGGCCCACCGCCAGCCCGCCGATATTGATGGCGGCGGACAGGCGGTGACGGCCGATGTTGCGCAGCGCGGTGACGAGATAGTTGCGGAACATCCCCGGCCCTATTCGTAGCGCAGGGCGTGGATGGGGTTGGCGCGGGCCACCCGCAGGGCATGGCCCAGGATCGTCACCCAGGCGATCAGCAGCGCCGCCAGGCCGATGGCGGCGAAGGGCAGCGGGGTGAGGTCGATGCGATAGGCGAAGCCCTTCAGCCAGTCACGCAGATAGTACCAGGCCAGCGGCCAGGCGATCAGGTTGGCGATCAGGACCGGACTGGTAACCGGCCACAGGAGCAGGACGAGGATGCCGCGGTTGCGGGCGCCGCCGACCTGGCGGATGCCGATCTCCTCGGCGCGGCGGCCGGCGGTGAAGGCGGCCAGGCCGAACAGGCCGAGGCAGGCGATGAAGATCGCGATGGCGACGAAGATGGCGAAGATGGCGCCCTGGCGCTGTTCGCCCTGGTAGAGGCCGTCATAGGCGTCGGACAGCAGGGTGCGCCCCAGGGCGACGCCATGCACGAACTGGCGCTGGGTCTTGGCGATATACTCCATCGCCTCCTGGGTGTGTCCGGGCGCGAGCTTGATGATGATGTTCTGCATATTCTCGGGCTGATGGACATAGACCGTCTGCAGCGCCCGGTTGCGGATGCCCTCCGCCAGAATGTCGGCAGTAACGCCCACCACGCGCATGTGCGCCTTGCCGAAGATAAAGGTCTTGCCGATGATGTCGGCGGGCGCGTAGCCCAGCGCGCGGGCCAGCGCGGCGTTGACCATGACGTTGTGACCCTCATTCTTCCCCTGCTGGTCGCCGTTCGGGCCGCCATAGAAATTGTCTTCCTCCCGGTTCTCCTCCAGCACCCGTCCGGCCAGGATCTTGATGCCGTAGAGGCGGAAATAATCCTGCGACACCGAATAATGGGTGGGCGAGAGGAACTGGGCATCGCCCGGCCGCTGCACCGGCAGCACATTGTTGTTGCCGTTGAAGGGCATGAAGCTGGAGCGGGTCACTTGCAGCACGCCGGGGCCGCGCTGCAGCGCCGCCATGAAGCTCTTGATACCGTCCTCGGTCAGGCGTCCGGCGGTGCCGGTGAAGACGACATTCTCGCGGTTGAAGCCCAAATCGATGTTGCGGGCATATTGAATTTGCTGGAACACGACCAGCGCGCCGATGCCAAGCCCGATGGAGACGGCGAACTGCACCACCACCAGGGCGGCGCGCAGCCGGCCCGAGCCGCTCTGGCCGGACTGGTTGGAACGCAAGGTGGCGGCGGGCCGGAAGCCCGACAGCACCAGCGCCGGATACAGGCCACTGAGCAGGCCGGCAAAAATGCCGACGGCAACGATGCCGAGGGTGAGCGGCCAGTCGGCCAGGTAATGGAAGCCCAGCGGCCGGCCCATGAACTGGCTGTAGAAGGGCAGCAGCACTTCTGCCAGGGCGAAGGCGATGGCAAGCGCGATCAGCGACATCAGCACCGCTTCGCCCAGGAACTGCACGACCAGTTGCCGGCGCTTGGCGCCCATCACCTTGCGCAGCGATATCTCCCGCGCCCGCATGGTGGCGCGGGCGGTGGCCAGGTTCATGAAGTTGAAGCAGGCCACCAGCAGGATCAAAAGGCCAATCACCGCCATGCCATAGAGCGTGGTCATGCTGCCGGGGGGCTTGAGGCCGCCAAAGCGGTCGGTGGTGAGGTGCGCGTCCTGGAAATGGGTGAGATGGGCTTCCAGTATCTGGCTGCCGGGAATCTTCACATTGGTGAAGGCCGAAATGTCCACCGACTTGTCGAAGATGGGCTTGAGCTTGGCCTCGACGGCGGCGGGATCGGCGCCCGGCGCCAGGGTGACATAGCCGAAATAATTGCTGTTGCTGACCCAGTTCTTCTTGGTTTCCTGGTCAACGCGGTCGGCCAGCGAAGTGTTCGGCATCAGATAGTCGAAATCGAGCTGGGTATTGTGCGGCAGGTCCTTCATCACGCCCACGATCCGAAGGCTGATGGTGGTGTTGGCGCATGCCGCATCGTTCATGCAGCCGCCGCGGCCCGTGGTCAGGGTCTTGCCGATGGGATCGGCGTCGCCGAAATACTTCCTGGCGGCGCTTTCGGAGATCACCAGGTTTTCCGGCCGCGACAGCACGGTCTTCGGATCGCCCTTGACCAGCGGCAGCGGGATGACCTGGAGGAAGTTGGGGTCCACCACGCCGATATTCTGGGAGAATTGCCGGTCGGGATGCTGAGGATCGGTCAGGGTCATGCCTTCCCGCGCCAGGCGGGTGGCGGCCGTCACCTCCGGTATCTGGTCGCGCATCGCCGCCGGAATGGGAAGCGGACTCTGCGCCGTCTGGATGGGGTCGGAACGGCCCGGCACATGATAGGTGATCTCGACGCGCCAGAGATTCTCGCTGCCCTTGATCCATTTGTCATAGGAGAGCTCATCGCGCACGAAGAGGATGATCAGGATGGCGCAGGCCAGCCCCACCGCCAGGCCGGCGATGTTGATGAAGCTGTGCAGCTTGTGGCGCGCGATATTGCGCAGGGCAACGGTGAGATAGTTGCGGAACATGGCGTCCCTCCCAAGGCGCGATGCGGCGATCGCGCGGAAATCCGAGACTTAGAGAACCTGGCGGATGCTTTCTGTGACGATGGCGCCGTCCAGCAGGTTGACGATGCGATGGGCGTATTCGGCATGGCTGTGGGAATGGGTCACCATCACGATGGTGGTGCCCTCATTGTTCAGCTCGGTCAGAAGCTGCATCACTTCCTCGCCATTGGCGGTGTCGAGATTGCCGGTCGGTTCGTCGGCCAGGATCAGCTTGGGCCGCGCCACCACGGCGCGGGCGATGGCGACACGCTGCTGCTGGCCGCCGGACAACTGGCTGGGCATGTGCTTGGCGCGGTGGCCGATCTTGACCCGCGCCAGCGCCTCGCTGGCGCGTGCCCGGCGCTCGGCGGCCGGCACGTCACTGTGATAGAGCAGCGCCAGCTCGACATTCTCCTGCACGTTCAGTTCGTCGATCAGGTTGAAGCTCTGGAAGACGAAGCCGATGGCGCTCTTGCGCAGGTCCGAGAGGCGGGACTCGGTATAGCCGGCGATATTGGTGCCGTTGAACCAGTATTCGCCGCCGCTGGGGGAATCCAGCATGCCGACAATGTTGAGGAAGGTGGACTTGCCGCAGCCGGACGGGCCCATCACCGCCACGAACTCGCCCGTCCTGACCTCCAGGTTGATGTCGCGCAGCGCGGTCGTCTCCACCTCTTCGGTGCGGTAGACCTTGGCCATATGCTTGAAGGTGATCATGGGGTCCTCACTGTTGCAGTCCGCTGCCGGTCGTGAATTCGATCCGGTCCATTTTCGCAAAGGCTTCGTAGCCGGAGATGATCGCCCGCTCGCCGGGCTTGAGGCCGTCCACCACCTCGACATATTCGGGATTGCGCCGGCCCAGCCGCACATTGCGGCGGATGGCGGCCTTGCCGTCGGGCGTGACGGCGAAGATCCAGTTGCCGCCAGTATCCTGGTAGAAGGGACCGTTGGGCAGCATCACCGCTTCCTGCGCGCCGCCCAGTTCGATCTTCATGTCGATCGCCTGGCCGACATGGATGCCGGCGGGGGTGGGGCCGTCGAAATGGAAATCGGCCTTGAAGGTGCCGCCCGTCACCTGGGGATAGACCTTGGCCACCTTGGCGCGGAATTCGCGGCCATCGACGGTGAAGCGGGCGCCCTGCCCCACCGCCACCTGGCCGAGATAGAATTCGTCCACCTGCGCCATCAGCTTGAAGCGGTCGGCCGAGTTGACCTGGCCCAGCACGGCGCCCACCGGCTTGGACTGGCCGATCTCGGCATCCAGGGCGGTGAGCTGGCCATCCATCGGCGCGCGGATGGTCAGCGCCTCGACGCCGGCGCGGGCAATGTCCACCTTGCCGCCCGAGGTGTCGCCGGTAAGCTGGGTGGCGCGCACCTTCTCTTCTGCCGCATGGCTGGCGATCGTCGCCTTCTGCAGCTCCTGGTAATATTTGTATTCCTGTTCTTCCTGGCGATAGGTGCTCGGCGCCAGGGCGTTGCCATCGAGCAGGATCTTGTCGCGTTCCAGGTCGGCCTTCAGCTTGTCGAGCTGGTGCTGGATGTTGAGCAGGTCCTGCTGGTACTTGAAGCGGGTCTGCTCGAAGCTGAGCTGCTGCGCCGCGACCTGCAGCTCCAGCGCCGGGTTGGAAAGCACCACCAGCGGCTGGCCCTGCTTGACCATGGCGCCGTCCTCGGCCAGCACCTGCTTGACGGTGCCGCCCTGCTCGGTGGTGAGATAGGCGGTGACCAGCGGCGCCACGCTGCCACGCACGGCGATGTAGTCCTCGAACGGACCCTGGCGCACCGTGCCGATGGTGAGCTGGCTGAGCGGGGCACGATAGACATTGCCGCCGCTGTGACTCACCAGCCAGTAGGCGCCGGCGCCCAGGCCGAGCACCCCCGCCAGCATGACGGCATAACGGCCCCAGCGCGGCTTGCGCGCGATGCGGCGGTCCTGGCCGTCACTGCCGGCGACGATCACCGGCTCGGCCTCCTGGCCCTTGAAGAACTGCAACAGAGCTTTGAGCGACATGGTCATGTTTACCCTTTCGCAACTTGTGTGCCAGTTTTTTATCGTTTTATTTCAATGAGATAAGAATCTTGCGTGACAAGATAGTGTTCGCGTGCGTACATTCGGGCGGACACCTGCACGTTTCCGGACAGTATGCCCATCGATGCCCGCATCCTGGTGGTGGACGACAATGAAGACATCCTGCAGGCGGCCCGGCTGCTGCTGAAGCGGCACTTCACCGCCATCCAGACCCTCAGCGATCCGGCCCAGCTTCCCGCGCTCGTGAAGCGCCACGCCTTCGACGTGCTGCTGCTGGACATGAACTTCGCCCCCGGCGACGACAGCGGCCAGGAAGGGCTGAAGCGCCTGGCCGAAGTGATGGCCCTCGATCCGGAGGCGGTGGTGGTGCTGGTGACCGCCCATGGCGATATCGACCTCGCGGTCGAGGCGATGAAGAAGGGCGCCGCCGACTTCGTCACCAAGCCCTGGGAGAATGAAAGGCTGGTCGCCACCCTGATGGCGGCGCTCAACCTGCGCCGCTCGCGTCGCGAGGCGGCCGAGCTGCGCCAGCGCAACAGCGGCCTGATCGCCGCCAGCCATGGCACGGGGATGGGCGAAGCCGACATGGTCGGTACCGCACCGGCCATGCTGCAGGTCTTCGGCGCCCTGCGCCGCGCCGCCCCCACCGACGCCAATGTCCTGATCCTGGGGGAGAACGGCACCGGCAAGGAACTGGCGGCCCGCGCCCTGCACCGCCTGTCGGGCCGCGCCAGCGAAGTCTTCCTGCGGGTGGATCTGGGCGCGCTGTCGCCGCAACTGTTCGAAAGCGAGCTGTTCGGCCATCGTCGCGGCGCCTTCACCGACGCCCGCAGCGACCGCACGGGCTATCTGCGCGCCGCCACCGGCGGCACCCTCTTCCTGGACGAAATCGGCAATGTGCCGTTGCACCTGCAGAGCAAGCTGCTGACGGCGCTGGAACGGCGCGAAGTGGTGCCGGTGGGCGCGGAAAAGCCGGAGCCGATCGATGTGCGGCTGATCTGCGCCACCAACCTGCCGGCGGCGCAGCTGGCCGACGAGAACCGCTTCCGCCAGGACCTGCTCTACCGCATCAACACGGTGGAGATCACCCTGCCGCCGCTGCGCCAGCGCCGCGAGGACATTCCCCTGCTGCTGGAGCATTACGCCGCCCATTACGCCCAGAAATACAATCTGCCGCCGCGGCGCTTT
>CAZYGO010000058.1:0-2983 GCA_964647455.1 uncultured Rhizobium sp. | reverse complement strand
AAGGTGTCGCCCTCGATGGTGCGGGCCCGCAGCCCGCTCGCCAATGTCGAGGGGGCGCAGAATGGCGTGATGGTGGATGCGGGCGCGGCGGGACCGTTCTTCTTCTCCGGCCGTGGCGCGGGCGAGGCCCCGACGGCATCGGCGGTCATTTCCGACATCGTGGAAGCGGCGGCGGGCGCCTTCCGTCCCGCCTTCGGCCGCCCGGCGGCGCAGCTGGCGGCGCTCAAGCCCGCCCCGGCGGGCGCTTCGGTCTCGCCCTGGTATCTGCGTTTCGAGGTGCTGGACCTGCCCGGCGTTCTGGCAGGCATCGCCGGCAGCCTGTCGGAAGCCGGCGTCTCGATCGAAAGCATGATCCAGCGCGGCCGCGCCCCCGGCGAGGGCGTCGCCATCGTGATGATCACCCACGAGGCGGCGCAGAGCTCCGTCGAACGCGCCTTGAAGGCCATCGCCGCGTCCGACAAGGTGCGGGCACGGCCATGCATGATTCCCATGGAAGCGGCCTGACCTCCGCTACGGATTTCGGCGCCGAAGCCGCCGCCTTTGGCGTGGCGCATTCCTTCACCGGGCGGCGCTGGCGGCTGCGCGCCGTGGACGAGGAGGCCGCCGCCGTGCTGGCGCGTGACGCCCAGGTTTCGCCCGCCCTGGCGCGGCTGCTGGCGGCGCGCGGCATCGCCGCCGGCGAGGCGCGCGCCTATCTCAATCCCTCCCTCAAGCTGATGCCCGATCCCTTGGGCCTGAAGGACATGGACCGGGCGGTGGCGCGGGTCGCCGCCGCGCTGGAGGCGGGCGAGGCCATCGCCGTGTTCGGCGACTATGACGTGGACGGTTCGGCCTCCTCGGCGCTGCTGGCCGATTTCCTCTCCGCCTTCGGCGCGCCGCCGCGGCTCTACATTCCCGACCGCATGACCGAAGGCTATGGCCCGTCGCCGGCCGCGATGAAGACGCTGGCGGGCGAAGGCGCCAAGCTGGTCATCACGGTGGATTGCGGCGCCGCCGCCACCGCCGCGCTGGAGCAAGCCCGGACCCTGGGCCTGGACGTGGTGGTGCTGGACCAGCACCGCGTCGATCATGCGCCGCCGGCGCTGGCGCATGTGAACCCCAACCAGCCCGGCGACACATCGGGGCTGGGCCATCTCTGTGCCGCCGGGGTGACGTTCCTGTTCCTGGTGGCGCTGAACCGGCAGCTGCGCGAAAGCGGCTTCTATGAACGGCGCGGCATGGCCGAGCCGGATCTGCGCCTGGGGCTGGACCTGGTCGGGCGGGCCACGGTCTGCGACGTGGTTCCGCTGGCCGGGCTCAACCGCGCGTTCGTCCGCCAGGGGCTGGCGCGGCTCATGTCTCCCAATGGCGAGGCGCGGCCGGGGCTGAAGGCGCTGGTGGAGATCGCCAAGGCCGCCCAGCCCTTCACGCCCTATACCTTCGGCTTCCTGCTGGGGCCGCGCATCAACGCCGGAGGGCGGGTCGGCCGTTCCAGCCTGGGCGCCGACCTGCTGACGGCGCGGGACCCCGAATCCGCCGCCGGGTTCGCCCAGCAGCTCGACCTGCACAACCGGGAGCGCCAGGCGATCGAGAAGCAGATCGTGGAAGAGGCGCTGGCCATGGCTGCCACCCAGGCCAATGCGCCCTTCATCCTGGCGGCGGGCGAGGGCTGGCATCCCGGCGTGGTCGGCATCGTCGCCGGGCGGCTGAAGGAGCGCTTCGGCAAGCCCAGCTTCGTGGCAGGGTTCGAAGGCGGCATGGGGCGGGGCAGCGCCCGCTCCATCGCCGGGATCGACGTGGGCGCGGCGATCCGCGAGGCGGTGTTGACAGGCGTCATTGAATCCGGCGGCGGCCATGCCATGGCGGCCGGATTTTCTCTGGATGCAAGCCAACTCAAGGGCTTCGAGGGATTTCTTGAGAGAGTGTTTGAAGGCAAGGCGGCCGCCCTGGCCGCCGCCGCGACCCTGGAACTGGACGCGGTGTCGTCGCCCGCCGGGGCGGGCCAGGGGCTGCTGGAGGAGATCGCCCTGGCCGGGCCCTATGGGGCGGGGAACCCGGAGCCGCTGCTGGCCTTCCCCGACCTGCGTGTCGCCTTCGCCGACGTGGTGGGCAAGGACCATGTCCGCCTGCGGCTGAATGGCGGCGGGGCGGCGCTGCAGGCGATCGCCTTCCGGGCGGTGGGCACGCCCCTGGGCGAAGGGCTGCTGGGCGCGCGGGGGCAGGCGATCCACGCCGCCGGGCGCCTTCGGCGGAACGAGTGGAACGGGCAGGTGACGGTGCAGCTGGAAATCGAGGACGCGGCGCCGGCAAGTGCCTGATCCGAAAGCGGGCTTGATCGGGGGGCGGGGAGTCTTTATAGCCCCGGCCTCGTTTGTTGTCGGGCAGATTTCCGAAGCACGCTTCGGGTTGCCCTCCTGGCCGCGCCCTTCGTCTATCGGTTAGGACCCAAGATTTTCAATCTTGTAAGAGGGGTTCGACTCCCCTAGGGCGCGCCATTTTCTACAGATAACCACTTGAAATTGAAGTGATATTCAGTTCCAAAAATTGGAACGTCCTAAAATCTACCCTGCCAAAGATTTTTTGATGCCAGCGGCGCCCTCGCGTTGGTTTGCGCTGCGGCACGCGCCGGATCGGGGCGGCACGGAATCAATGCGCCCTGGCCCTCCCTTTTCTATCGCCACCGCTGCAGCGGTGCATTTAGTCCTATCGATGCGCGCGTGATGAAAAAAGTGCATAATGTTCAAAATCCAAATTGATGTTGAACTAGCGCACCGTCGCGCTACGCCCGACCGCATAGGGGCCGGTGCCACCGGAAGAACCTAAGCCCCCCCACCATCTAATTCACCGATTCACTTCGATCAGGGTTCAAGGGTTTAGCGATGCTTGACGCCCTCGCGCATGCGCGCGCGCACACACACGGGCCAGGAAATCAATGCCCTGCCACTCCCTTCAGTTCAAGCTATTGATAAGGCGTCCAAACAGATCGGAAGGAAGACAGGGCATA
>CAZYGO010000057.1:0-3681 GCA_964647455.1 uncultured Rhizobium sp. | reverse complement strand
CAGACCGCGCGCATCGGCCGGTTTCGGGAAACCTTGTCGGCCGACTATCTGCGCGCCTACCTGAAACGCCTGCCGGACTTCGACGACATCGAAGCGGAGGACGAGGTGCTCGACTGGGTGAAGGCCTATCCTGACGCCAATTCCGCCCTGGCCTTGCTGATCGGCTGGCCGTCGCTGGAACGCGCCGCCGATCTGGTAACCAAGCGCGTCATCGAGATGGATGGCCACAACGCGCAGGCCCTGACCTATGCCGCCGACCGACTGACCTCGCGCTATCCCTTCGCGTCCTTGCTGCTCAACCGGCAGATTGTCGAAGCCGCCCTGGCGTCGGGCCGCGATACCGAGCAGGCCGCCGCCGTCTTGGCCTATCTCGAAGCCGAGAGCCTGGCCAAACACATTGATGATTTCGGCCGTTACGAAGACCACGTTACCTGGTTCAAGACCTTGGCCAAGACCTATGCCCAGCGCACCACCTTCTGGAAGGCGCTGCCTTAAACAAACGCCGACTTCGGCACATGCGTGATCCGGCAGGCCAGGTCGGCCTCGCCCGATGCCACGATGTAATGGTCGCCGGCGTCGGCAATACCGGTGGTGAACACCACGTCGCGCAGATACATCTGATGCTCGATCGGCCGGGTCAGCTCCGGATTGGGCTCCAGCAACGGCCCGCGTGACGTGCGCACCACATGCGACGGCTCGTCCTTGTCCAGGATCGACCAGTAAGTGCGGTAGATGCCGACGATTTCCTTTGGTTCAACCCCGTGCCACAGCGACAGCCAGCCCTCGTCGGTCAGGATCGGCTGAGCGCTGCCACCCATGCGCGCCGTAGCCACCGTGCCGGCGTGCGGCCGGATTCCCGGCTTGGCGTAGGGCTTCCAGAACAGCCCGTCATTGGAATGAGCCAGGTTGATCGATGGCCCGGCCCGCCATTCGCTGCCGGGCGGATAGGCGAAATACAGGTCACCCAAAGGCCGCGTCTGCGCCCAGTACTGGCCGTTGATCTTGCCCTCGAAGATTAGCATGTCCTTGTTCTGGTGATCGAGCACGATGTCTTCGAACGTCCAGTCCAGCCCGTTGCGCGACCGGTACAGCGTCGTCGAATGGCGCTCCGGACTGACCGAACAGGTGGTCATCAGCCACTCGTCGCCGACCTTCGAGATGCGCGGATCCTCGACGCCATAGCATTGCAGGCTGTTCTGCGGGGCGATCGCCTTGTCGTAATGGAATTTCACAACCTCCAGGCCGTCCGGCGACATCTCGACCGGCAGCCCCCACGACAGCGAGGTCAGCCCCATGACCTTCCAGCCGCCGCCGCGCAGCATGAACTTGCGCGGATCGGCGGTGTCGGCCAGGTCGACCGGCCAGGCGTCCAGCACATAGCGGCCGTCATGCCAGCGTATGGCATGCACATGGCCGCCGACGATCGGCTTGCGCAGGGCCTCCGCAACGCGCACCATCAGCAGCAAATTGCCGTTGGGCAGCCGTGTCAGGCCGGGATTGAACGCCCCCAGCACATAGGTTTCGGCGTCGAGATGCCCGGCCAGGGGCGATTTCGACAGGTCGATGTCGTCCGGCACAATGACCAGCCGATCGACCACATAGGGCGATCCCGCCGCCCGGCTGTCGATCGCAGGCGCCTGCGTATCCATGGCTGGCCTCGCTGAAAAGGGCTGTGGAAGTCGTGCACTTTAGGCGGGGATGTGTAATATAGGCATGAGGCAGGCCGCCTCTGAAATAAATTGCCCATAAGGATGCCGGAAAGCATGGGCCTGTTTTAAAAAAAGCCCTAATATTATGAATCGCTACTTCGTCATTATTTCGATCTCGCCTTTCGGAAAAGTAATGACAGTGTGCCATAGATTAGAATTATCATGAATAATAAAACGGGCAATTCCAAATATATGATCGAATTTTCCCATGGAGAAATATATATTATTTCGCCATGGTTTTGAAATACTTGCGTATATTTTTCTGTTGGCGTTTGCGTGTCTCGCTGAATGACGTGCTTTACAGTTCTGTCATTCCAACTAAACCCAAAATATGCTGCAATTAATGTTGCACCATATGCCATGAAATTCAAAAAATAGGATGCAAGGTTTTTCATAAGTTCCCCTCCCTTGGTCAGGCATGTGGTTTCCCGAGTACCTTTTTCCAGACTATAAGATTCCCCTTCCTGTAAGCAATGGCGCCTCTCAAGGGGAGCAAGATGCTTTTAAAGGCCAAATTGATTTGACCCCGGCGCTTCGCTCGGTCATTGAAGTCCCAGATCTTTTCCAGCCCCGTAAGGATAGCTCCCATGAAAATCGCCCTGATCAACGAAAACAGCCAGGCCGCCAAGAACGGCATCATCTTCGACGCCCTGAAGACCGTCGCCGAGCCGCTCGGCCACACCGTCTTCAACTACGGCATGTACGGCGCCGAGGACAAGGCGTCGCTGACCTACGTCATGAACGGCATCCTGGCCGGCATCCTGCTCAACTCGAAGGCCGCCGACTTCGTCGTCACCGGCTGCGGCACCGGCATGGGCGCCATGCTGGCTTGTAACTCGATGCCGGGCGTGTTCTGCGGCCTGGTCATCGACCCGACCGACGCCTTCCTGTTCGGCCAGATCAACGACGGCAACGCCATCTCGATGCCTTACGCCAAGGGCTTCGGCTGGGCCGCCGAACTGAACCTGCAGGACGTCTACCGCAAGCTGTTCGACGGCGAGCGCGGCCTGGGCTACCCCAAGGAGCGCGCCGAGATCATGGCCAAGAACCGCGGCATCCTGAAGACCGTCAAGGCCGCTGCCACCAAGGACATGCTGACCACCCTGAAGGCGATCGACCAGGACCTGCTGAAGGCCGCCATCGCCGGCGAGAAGTTCGCTGAATATTTCTACGCCAACGCTCAGGACGCCGAAATGGTCGCCTATATCAAGAGCGTCCGCGAAACGGAAATGGCGTAAGCCTGATCGCCAAAGCCTGTAAATGAAAATGGCCGCCTTCCCGTGAAGGCGGCCATTTTCTTTGCGCAAGGTCGGCATTCCGGAAAGCTGGAAATGATGTCGACTTATTCGCCTTCCAGGGCGGCCAGCGGGCTGTCCGGAAACAGTGCCTCGATGAAGCCGAACTGGGTCATGTCCCGGATGCGCCGTGGATAAAGCACGCCGTTCAGGTGGTCGAATTCATGCTGAAAGACTCGGGCGTGGAAACCGCGTGCCTCACGCTCGATGGTGTCACCGTCTTCCAGTGTGCCGCCATAGCGGATATGCGTGGCGCGCGGAACCGAACCGCGCATGCCGGGCACGGACAGGCAACCCTCCCAGCCTTCCTCGGTTTCTTCGGTCAGGATGTCGAGCCACGGATTGATCAGCGTCGTCACAGGCACCGGCAACTCATCCGGATATCGCGGACTGGCTTCGAAGCCGAAGATCATCAGGCGCAGATCGACGCCGATCTGCGGCGCAGCCAGGCCGACGCCGTTCGCGGCATACATGGTTTCGTACATGTCGGAAATGATGGTCTTCAATGCGGCGTCGTGAATGTCTTCGACCGGCGGGGCCACGCGCAGCAGTCGCGGATCGCCCATCTTCAGTATTTCGCGGATCATGGATGCTCCTGGGCGTTACAGGACGCCGGGATAATTGCCGCCGTCGATCAGCAGGCTCTGGCCGGTAATATAGCCGGCCTGTGCCGAACA
>CAZYGO010000056.1:0-4802 GCA_964647455.1 uncultured Rhizobium sp. | reverse complement strand
TGAGCGCCTTCGCACCACCGACAGCGTCGAGAAGGCCTTTGTCGAGCACCAGAACTTCAACTATCTCTCCCAGGACGGTGACAATTACGTCTTCATGAACCCGGAGACCTTCGACCAGCTGCATGTCTCCGGCGACGTGGTGGGCGACTATGCCCCCTACCTGATGGAGAACATGGAAGTGCAGTTGCAGCTGTTCGAGGGCAACGCCATCTCGATCGAAATTCCCCAGCGCGCCACCTTCGAGGTGGTCGAGACCGAGCCGGTGGTGAAGGGCCAGACCGCGTCCGGCTCCTTCAAGCCGGCGCTGCTCTCAAACGGCGTGCGCACCATGGTGCCGACCCACATCACCGCCGGCACCCGCGTGGTGGTGATGACGGAAGACGGCGCCTATGTCGAGCGCGCCAAGGACTGATCCGCCCGGCGCCGGGCCGCGTAGAAGGATGCGTCCCTCCAAGGAGCATCGCATGCGCCGCCTTCTGTTCGCTGTCCTGCTCGCAACCCTGCCCGTTCCGGCCTTCGCCGCCCTGAAAGTGGGCGATCCGGCTCCCGATTTCACCGCCCCCGCCACCCTGGGCGGAAAGAACTTCGTGTTCCACCTGGCCGAAGCCCTGAAGCAGGGACCGGTGGTGGTCTATTTCTATCCCGCCGCCTTCACCTCCGGCTGCACCGTGGAGGCCCATGCGTTCGCCGAGGCGATGCCGCAATACCGGGCCCTGGGGGCGCAGGTGATCGGCATCAGCCATGACGACATGAAGACGCTGGACAAATTCTCGGTCAGCGAATGCCAGAGCAAATTCCCCGTCGCTTCGGACGCCGACCGCCGGATCATGAAAATCTATGACGCGGCGCTGGGCTTCCTCACCCCCTATGCCGACCGGGTGTCCTATGTCGTGGGCCGCGACGGAAGGATCGCCTATGTCTATAGCGCGATGGACCCTGACGGCCATGTCGGCCGCACGCTCAAGGCCGTGGCGGCACTGGCGAAGAAATAGTCAGGCATGGAAATTCAGTTCGACCATCACGCCTTCGGGGTCGGGCACGAATAGCTGCCGCAGCGTGCTGCCGGGCACCGCCCGTTCGCGGAAGGCAAGGCCGGCCGCGGCCAGCTTCTTTTTCATCCCCTCGAAATCCTCGCCATGGAAGGCGACATGGTCGAAGGCGCCGGTATCGCTGCCGGGCTGGGTGTCGCTGGCGCGTTCCAGGGTGCCGGTCCAGGAGCCGGGATGATCGGCCGCCTCGACCAGGTGGACCACGGCGGTGTCGCCGCAATAGAGCCATGCGCCGCGGAAGGGGAAATCCGGGCGCGGCCCCTCGGCCAGGCCCAGCAGGTCGATATAGAAGGCCTTGGTCGCCGCCAGGCGGGTGCAGCGGATATTGACATGCTCAAGCCGGGAAACGCCCATTTCGCCCTCATTTCCGTGGAGCCGGGAGGCTAGCCGCCCCGGTCCCCGCCTTCAACGACCCCGCGCCCCATGATAGGGTCCGGCCTTTCCAGGAAGGATTTCTCCCATGAAAAAGCTCATTCTGGCCGGCCTTGTCGCGGCCTGCGCCGCCACGCCCGCGATGGCCGCCCTCAAGGCGGGCGACACCGCGCCCGATTTCTCCGCCAAGGGCAGCCTGGGCGGCAAGGACTTCAGCTTCAATCTCAAGAGCGCCCTCACCAAGGGGCCGGTGGTCGTCTATTTCTATCCGTCGGCCTATACCGGCGGCTGCGACGCCGAGGCCCATGCCTTCGCCGAGAACGCCGACAAGTTCGCGGCGGCCGGCGCGCAGATCATCGGTGTTTCCGCCGACAGCCTGGAACGGCTGCATGTCTTCTCCGCCGATCCGGAATTCTGCGCCGGCAAATTCCCGATTGCCTCGGACGCCGACACCAAGATCGCCGCCACCTACAATCTTAAGGTGACGCCGCCCCGCGCCGGCGCCAAGGATGTGCGCGGCAACGAGATCGGCCATGGCTTCATTGAGCGCGTCACCTTCGTGGTCGGGCGTGACGGCAAGATCGTTTCCACCATGTCCTCGGCCGACGACAAGCTTTCGCCGGTGGACCATGTCGACAAGTCGCTGGCGCTGGTGCAGGGCCTGAAGAAATAGGCTTTGCAGGCCCAGGTCAAAGACGCCCGGTGGCAACACCGGGCGTTTTCTTTTCAGAGCCGGACGCGGCTCTGCGCCCGGCCTGCCTCCACGAAGAACAGCATCGCCAGCCAGCGGCGGACGCGCTCCGGTTCAAAGCCACACTGAATGCTGCGCTGCAATAATGCACCCTGGCTAAGCTGTGGTGCAGGAATGCCACGGCCATAAACTTTATACGTGTTTTCATGCACTTAACTGGTAGAACGAGTCACGAAAGCGTTGCAACAAAACGTCTTTGTGACGCTCCCCGCATCGCCTTTACTCCGCCTGGGCGCGGGTTCCTCTGGGGGCACCAGACATCCAGTCCGACAATGCTTCCCGTCCGGGCACCACGGCCCAGATGGGTGACAACAGAAACGCAAAGCCGGACGACACGTGCGCAAGCTTCTTCTGACCCTGGTCCTTTCATTGGCGCCGCTTTCGGCAGAGGCCGGCGTGCTGGACTATGCCGGCCGCCAGCTTGAAGCCGTGCATGAAAGCCTGGACCAGCATCTGGGCCCGGTATGGAATTTCCTCGGTTCGTCGCAGCCGGAAACCGGCATCGCCGAAGTCCAATCCACGCCCAAGGTCTGGATTGCGCCGGCGCCCCGCCATCTCGCGCCCCGGCCGGTGGCGGAAGCCCGGCTCGCCCTGACCGAGATCGCCATGCCGCATGTGCCGGCGCCGCGCGCCCTGCCCGCGCCTTCGGTGGAAAAGGCGGCCAAGAAACTGTTCTGCGTGGAATATGCCCGCGCGCTTTCCGGCCTGGCCATCTTCGGCGACGCCAAATACTGGTGGGATCGCGCCAAGTCCCTCTATGCCCGCGCCAGCCATCCGCTGGAGGAAGCCGTGATGGTCTTCTCCGGCTCGGCGCGGCTGAAGAAAGGACATCTGGCGGTGGTGAGCGAAATCGTCAGCGCCCGCGAGATCCGGGTCGAACAGGCCAACTGGATGAACCGGGGCGAAATCGATCACGCCACGCCGGTATTGGACGTCAGCGAAAAGAACGACTGGTCGAAGGTGCGGGTGTGGGATGTTCCCAGCCGCCAGTTCGGCAGCCGGGTCTATGCTGTCTCCGGCTTCATCCTGAAGCCGCTGGTGCGGGAAGCCCGGAACGACTGACCGCTACCGCCTGTCGCATTTCGCTGCTATGCTGCCGCAAAGGCAGGCGGGAGGCAGGCATGCGGCGATGGCTTGTGGCGGGATTGGCGCCCCTGTTGATGGCCCAGGCGCCCGCCAGCCAGACCGTGGCAAGCCAAGCGCCGGCCCAGGTTTCCCTGACAATCTACAATTCCAGCCTTTGGCAACGCGCCGGTGCAGGTGGTGGCGGGGGCGCCGAACCATGACGAGGAGGAAGACGCCCCGCCCCGGCTGGAAAGCGTGACACGGCAGGCTGGCTGCTGGCCCACCGCGATTGACTGGGCCAGCCACTACCAGTCGGAGGCCGTGCGACAGCGCCTGTCCGGGCTGTCCGGCGGCGAATTGATGGGCTTTTCCACGCCGACGCCATTGAACCGCGACCTTGAAACGGTCAATTCATCGGCCAGCCGTATTGGCGAACCGTTCAACCTGGGCGACTACAAGCTCTATGCCCTGCCAGAGCCCACCACGGTGGCGGCTAGGCAGACCAAGCAGCTGCAATTCCTGGATCAGCGACGGGTGCCATTCCAGCGCATCTATCGCGTCGCTGGCGGATTCGAGGATGAGGACAGGGCAGATAAGCCGGCGACGGTGCTGCTGCGCGTCAGCAACACCAGCGCAGGCGGTCTGGGCAAGCCGCTGCCGGCGGGGCACATGATTGCTTTCGGCCAGGAGGGCGGGACGGCCATCATGATGGGCCAAAGGGCGCTCCAGGACATCCCCGTGGGGCCGCCTCTGGACATCGGCAATCGCTACGCCGGTGACATTGGCCAGACCATGGCGGTCACTGCGCGCGGCGTGACGCTGAAAAGCGAGCGCTGGACGGAGGGCGAGCACCACCGCCAGCGTGACACCATCGAGGTGACGGCGGCGAACCGCAAAAGCACGCCGGTGGATTTCGAATGGTGCCAGTCCGCCAACTGGGAGGGGACGCGGCTGGCTTCGGCCGAGCGCCGGTACCAGACCCGGGATGGTTGCTGGCTGTGGACGATCCATCTGAAGCCGGGCGAACAGACGCGCTTCCGCTACGTGGTCGAGGAAGAATACGGATCCCGGAATGCGGGCGCCGGCCGGCGCGACCCGGTAGCCTTCCCGCAGGATGCCCGTCATTTCCATCGCCACGCCGACCCATCGCCGGCACAATTTGCTGGAACGGCAGCACCGCATCGTGGCGGCGCAGACCGAACAGGATTTCGAATGGCTGATCCTAGACGACAGCCCGGAACCGTCACCCTATTTCCTGAACCTTGCCGACTCGCGCATCCGCTACAGCCATCATGCGGGAGGGCGCCTCAGCATTGGCGCCAAGCGCAACTGGCTGGCGGAACGGGCGGAGGCGCCGGTGATCGCCCACTTCGACGATGACGATTATTATGCTCCGGCCTATCTGAAGACGATGCTGGAACGGCTGGCGCGGCACGGCGCCGACATGGCGAAATTCTCCGCCTGGTATGTCTATTCGCGGCGGTTCCGCCAGCTCGCCTATTGGGACACCACCATCACTGGCGGCCTGGTCTTCAAGCTGTCGGCCGAGCCGATCGAGCCGCTGA
>CAZYGO010000055.1:0-2982 GCA_964647455.1 uncultured Rhizobium sp. | reverse complement strand
ATCCTGGGCCAGACCCTGGAGCAGGCCCGCACCGGCGCTCTCAATCCGCTGATGGTGATTTTCTTCGCCGCCTTCGCGGTGGCGCTGGTTCTGTTCATCGTCTTCATGGAGCGGGCGCAGCGGCGCCTCTTCGTCACCTATCCCAAGCGTCAGGTCGGCAACAAGGTCTATGGCGGCGAGTCCTCGCACCTGCCGATCAAGCTCAACGTTTCCGGCGTCATTCCGCCGATCTTCGCCTCGTCGCTGCTGCTGCTGCCCTCGACCTATGCCAGCTTCAACGCCCAAAACATGCCGGAATGGCTGTCCATCGTCGTCACCTATCTCAGCCGCGGCCAGCCGCTCTACATGATCCTCTATGCGGCGCTGATCTTCTTCTTCTCCTTCTTCTACACCTCGGTGGTCATGCCGCCGGAGGAGACGGCGGAAAATCTGAAGAAGTATGGCGGCGTCTTTCCTGGCATCCGTCCCGGACGCAAGAGCGCCGAATTCATCGACTATACGCTCACCCGCGTCAGCGTGGTTGGTGCGGCCTATCTGACGGTGGTCTGCCTGATCCCGGAAGTGCTGTTCTATGAATACAATCTCAGCTTCTCGCTGGGCGGCACCTCGATCCTGATCGTGGTTTCGGTCACCATGGACACGGTGGCCCAGATCCAGAGCCACCTGATCGCCCAGCAATATGAAGGCCTGCTCAAGAAATCGAAGCTGCGGGGAGCGCGCCGTTGAACCTGGTTCTGTTCGGACCTCCGGGGGCGGGGAAGGGCACACAGGCGAAAATCCTCACCGAAGCGCGGGGCCTGCCGCAGCTCTCCACCGGCGACATGCTGCGTGCCGCCGTTGCGGCCAAATCGCCGCTGGGCCTGCGGGTCGCCGCCATCCTGGAAAAGGGCGAGCTGGTGCCCGATGAGCTGGTGATCGACATCATCGCCCAGCGCTACGACCAGCCCGACTGCGCCCATGGCGCGGTCTTCGACGGCTTTCCCCGCACCATCCCCCAGGCCGAGGCGCTGGACGCCATGCTGGCCGCCAGGGGCCGCAAGATCGACCTGGTGCTGGAACTGAAGGTGGACGATGCGGTTCTGCTGAGCCGGGTCGAGGCCCGCATCAAGGCGGGTGGGGTGCTGCGCTCCGACGACACGCCGGAAACCCTGAAGCACCGGCTGGGGGTCTATTACAAGAACACTGCCCCCCTGATCGATTATTACCGCGCCCAGGGCAAACTCAGGACCCTGGACGGTATGGCGCCCGTGGAGGCCGTCACGGCCCAGATTTCGGCTACCCTGGACGTGGTTCCGGCCTGATTTTCATCCCCTTGGCCGCCCTGCGGCCGGGGCGTGGGCTGTTGGTGGACGGCTCCCTCCGGACTCGGCGCTCACAGCGCAGAGGAAAAAGCCGGTGTTCCCGCGGGTTCGGCCCGTTTGCCCAACCCCGCGACAATAAATCCGGCCCAGCCATTGACGGGGAGGGGGCCATTCCTATAATCCGCGCCCTCGCGACAGATTTCCTGTCATTTCAAGGGTTTTGGGGGCGTTTTGAGAGTCCGCCCGGGCCCCTGTTTGACCGAAGGTCCGACGCTTCGCAATTTTGCAATGGATTCAACGGCCTAAAGGCCACCGGAGAAGCATCTTGGCACGTATCGCCGGCGTCAATATCCCGACCCAGAAGCGCGTCGAAATCGGCCTGCGCTACATCCATGGAATCGGTCCCCACATCGCCCACCAGATCGTCACCCAGCTGGGGATCGATCCCAGCCGACGGATCAGCGATCTGACCGAGTCCGAGACCATCCAGATCCGCGAACTGATCGACCGCGACTACCTGGTCGAAGGCGACCTGCGCCGCGACGTCGCCATGAACATCAAGCGCCTGATGGACCTGGGCTGCTACCGGGGTCTGCGCCACCGCAAGGGCCTGCCCGTCCGCGGCCAGCGCACCCACACCAACGCCCGCACCCGCAAAGGGCCTGCCAAGGCCATCGCCGGCAAGAAGAAAGTGACCAAGTAACATGGCCGTCGCAGACAAGAAGGCCGCCGGCCGTCCCCGCAAGAAGGAAAAGAAGAACGTCGTGGTGGGGGTGGCCCATGTCGCCGCGACCTTCAACAACACGATCGTCACCATCACCGACGCCCAGGGCAATGCGATTTCCTGGTCCAGCGCCGGCATGATGGGCTTCAAGGGTTCGCGCAAGTCCACGCCCTATGCGGCGCAGATGGCCGCCGAAGACGCCGGCCGCAAGGCGGTCGAGCACGGCATGCGCACCCTGGAAGTGGAAGTTTCGGGTCCCGGTTCGGGCCGCGAGTCGGCGCTGCGCGCGCTGCAGGCGGTCGGCCTCACCGTCACCTCGATCCGCGATGTCACGCCCATTCCGCACAATGGCTGCCGGCCGCCCAAGCGCCGCCGCGTCTGAGCGTCCGCAAGGAAATTCTATTCGGACTTAGAACTAACCCCTCGCACGTATGGGCCATGGTCCGACATGGCCGGGACACGATGAGGAAAACATGTTTCAGAAGAACTGGCAGGAACTGATCAAGCCGCAGAAGCTCAAGACCGATCTGGGCCATGATGGCGGACGCGTCGCCACCATCACCGCCGAGCCGCTGGAGCGCGGCTTCGGCCTGACGCTGGGCAACGCCCTGCGCCGTGTGCTGCTCTCCTCGCTGCAGGGCGCCGCCGTCACCGCCATCAGCATCGAGGGCGTGCTGCACGAATTCTCCTCCATCCAGGGCGTGCGCGAAGACGTCACCGACATCGTGCTGAACGTGAAGCAGATCGCGCTGCGCATGCATGCCGAGGGCCCCAAGCGCGTGACGCTGCGCAAGCAGGGTCCGGGCGAAGTGAAGGCCGGCGACATCCAGGTCACCAGCGACATCGAAGTCCTCAATCCCGACCTGGTGCTCTGCACCCTGGACGAGAAGGTGGACTTCCGCATGGAGCTGACCATCGCCACCGGCAAGGGCTATGTCCCCGCCGACCGCAACCGCC
>CAZYGO010000054.1:0-2532 GCA_964647455.1 uncultured Rhizobium sp. | reverse complement strand
GGCGGTCGCCGATGATCAGCTCGCGCTGGCCGCGGCCGATGGGACTCAGGGTGTCAATCGCCTTCAGGCCGGTCTGCACCGGCTCATGCACCGACTTGCGCGGGATGATGCCGGGCGCCTTGACGTCGACGCGGCGGCGCTCGGCGACGTTGCTCAGCTCGCCCTTGCCGTCGATGGGATTGCCCAGGGGATCGACGACGCGGCCCAGCAGGCCCTTGCCCACCGGCACTTCGACGATGGCGCCGGTGCGCTTGACGGTGTCGCCTTCCTTGATGGTGGCGTCGGAGCCGAAGATCACGCAGCCGACATTGTCGGTTTCCAGGTTCAGGGCCATGCCCTTGATGCCGCCGGGGAACTCGACCATCTCGCCGGCCTGGACATTGTCCAGGCCATGGACGCGGGCGATGCCGTCGCCGACGCTCAGCACTTCGCCCACTTCGCTGACCTGCGCCTCGGCGCCGAAATTGGCGATCTCGCGCTTCAGGATGGCGGAAATTTCAGCGGGTTGGATATCCATCGTCTAGTTGCCTTTCATTGCGGCACTCAGGCCGTTGAGCTTGGTGCGAAGCGAGGAATCGATCATGCGCGAGCCCACCTTCACCACCAGGCCGCCCAGCAGCGCCGGATCGACCTTGGCGTTGAGGCGCGGTTCGCGGCCGAGGCGCGCCTTGAGGGTGGATTTGAGTTCGGCCAGTTCGCCGTCCGCCAGCGGCCGGGCGGAGGTCACTTCGGCCTCGGTCTCGCCGCGCGAGCGGGCGACCAGGCTTTCATAGGCGCGGATGATGCCGGTCAGCGCGAAGAGGCGGCGCTTGGAGGCCAGCAGCAGCAGGAACTTGGTGGTGAGCGGCGATCCGCCCATCTTCTGCAGGACCGCCTTCAGTGCCTTGCCCTGGTCCTCGCGGGAGAAGACCGGGGATTTCACCAGGCGGGCTAGGTCGGCATTGGCGCCCATCGCCGTGCGGAAGGCGGCGAGGTCGGCGCTTACCGCGTCCACCGCCTGCTGCTCACCCGCCAGTTCAAACAGGGCGGCGGCATAGCGGCCTGCCAGTCCGGTTTCCTGCGCCAGTTCGGATCCCACATTCACCCTTTCGCGGCGCGGAAGATGGGCATCTTCCGGCGGACCGCCGATTGCCAAGTAAGTTGTTGATTTTTCAACAAATTAATGTCGCCTCGCGAGTCACCCCGCGACGGCGCGCGCCAGTTAGCATGGCCGATTACGCCGATGCAATAAGCCCCAAATTGGCCCTTTGTCGCGCCCCGGCGCCCATCCTCCGGCCCCGCCGCCACGCTGCCAGCCCCCGGTTTTCCGGTGCCAGGACCAAAGGCCGGCCGCCAGGGAATATCATCCCCAGACTTTCTCCCGGCCGGTGGCTGCAACAGCTTGCCAGCCGGGTCCGGGCAGGGCGAAATCGCTCAATAAATAGGCACGATGGATTGCCGGTTTTGCGGGCATTCTGCCGGCTGGAAAGTCATGGGGGAGACAATCGTGATCGATAGCGGCGATACCGCCTGGATCATCACCGCAACCGGCCTGGTCCTGCTGATGACCCTGCCGGCCCTGGCCCTTTTCTATGGCGGGCTGGTCCAGGCCAAGAACCTCCTGTCGGTGCTGGCCCACTGCTTCGCGGTGGCGTGCCTCTGCTCGGTGCTCTGGTTCCTCTGCGGCTACAGCCTGACCTTTTCCGGAACCGGCGCCTGGCTGGGCGATACCAGCAACCTGCTGCTGGCCGGGATCACCCGCGCCGGGGTGCGGGCGGGAACCAGGCTTCCCGAAAGCGTCTATCTGATGTTCCAGATGACCTTCGCGGTCATCACCCCGGCGCTGATCATCGGCGCCTATGTCGAGCGCATCAGGTTCGGCGCCGTGCTGCTGATTTCGGGCCTCTGGCTGCTGCTGGTCTATGTGCCCGTCGCGCATTGGGTGTGGGGCGGCGGCTGGCTCGCCGCGCGGGGCACGCTGGATTATGCCGGTGGCATCGTCGTGCATGTCACTGCCGGCGTTTCGGCGCTGGTGATCGCGGCGATGCTGGGCGCGCGGCACGAATTCCCGCACGGCATCCGGCCGCCGCACGCGCCCTGGATGGTGATGGTGGGGGCCTCGCTGCTCTGGGTGGGCTGGTTCGGCTTCAACGCCGGCAGCGCGCTGTCGTCCGGCGGTGATGCCGGCATGGCCCTGCTGGCGACGCACCTGTCGGCCGCCACCGCCACGCTGGTGTGGATGGCGATTGAATGGATCAAGTTCGGCAAGCCCTCGCTGGTCGGCGCCGTCACCGGCACCATCGCGGGCCTGGCCACCATCACGCCGGCCTCCGGCTATGTCGGGCCCGAGGCCGCGGTGCTCTTGGGCGCGCTGGCGGGCCTGGTCTGTTTTCTGGCCGTGCTGCTGGTCAAGCGCGTGATGCAGGTGGACGACGCCCTCGACGTGCTGGGCGTGCACGGCGTGGGCGGGGCGCTGGGCAGCCTGGCGTTGCCGTTCCTCACCGTGTTCGGCGGCGGCGTGGCGATGTCGCGTGGCGTGGCCGACCAGTTCGC
>CAZYGO010000053.1:0-3306 GCA_964647455.1 uncultured Rhizobium sp. | reverse complement strand
TTGAGGAAGCGCGTCGCCCCGTTGGCGGCCCATTGGGCCTCGCGCCGTTTCAGGTCCTTCGCGAGGCGTTCGACGCCCTTGTGCTTCTTCGTGATGCACTTCTGGGCCTGACCGCAGACGAAGTAGAAGTTTTCGATGGAGCCGGAGACGCGCGCGCCAATCGCTCCTTTGCAGTGGACGAGCGTCAGCTTGATGGTGCTCTCATCAACATCCTTAAGGCAGACCAAGTCGCCCGCTTCGGCCTTGCCGTCATCATTGAAGATCAGGTCGTACTCGTCACGCAACTGCGCGAAAGCGCGGTACTGGATCGTGGCTGCGTCACCCGCCTTGCCAATCGACTCTTTGTTGAGCGGGATACCCTTGAAGTCCCAGGTTTCCAGCTGATCTTTCGAATAGATCCCGGCATCGAGCTTCGTCGGGATGTGATAGCAGTTGTACGAATGCGTGCCGTCCGCATAGCGGATAATGACGGGATCCCTTTGCAGGTAGACCTCCAACGGCTCAGCCGGCTTCGTTACCTTCTTGAACTGAACTTTGGGACCTGACGTGTGCTTGTAGGCGTAGCCGCCAGGAAGCGCCGGCGAGATTTCGAGACGGTAGACAGCCCCGACGTCTTCGGCCTCGAAGCACACGTTGATGGTGCCGTCAGCCTCCACGGAGTCGATGCCGACATCAACCTCGTAGAGCAGCTTCTCGATGGTCCCGAACAATACCGACTGCCGCTCGCTCAGGCTAAGTTGAGCCTGTTCGCCCCATTCGGCAGAGATCGCGTGCGAGGCGTGGGGGGCCGTTAGTTTGATTGGCCGCAAAAAACCTTTGATGATGTTGGTGACGTCGTCGACATCGGTTGTCACCTTCCCCCAGGTTGTCTTCGTCCAGGCCGCCCAGTCAGCGACCGAGCCGGACTTGCGAAGCTGCCAGACCTTGCCGCGGCGCTTCGCGCCGCCCCACAGCACGCGGTCCCCGTCTTCGTAACCGACGCAGGCAATGTGGTTGAGTTCGGCTTCGGACTTGTCGATGTGCGCGAGCCCTTCGGTTACGTTTGTTCCGAAGTAGGTCGTGAAGCTGATGGCACCGACCCGGCGCGAACCGAGGTTCTTGACAAGCGGCAGCTCGACGCCGTTCAGGATGTTGAAGATCGCATCTCCGCCGAAGAGCTCGACGTTGTTGCCGGTGATCGCCTTCGCCATCTGCTCCGTGCGCATGCGATCATAATCGCTCGCATAGATCGAAAGGACGCTCTCATCGCTGTCCCAGCGGGCGATGATCAGGTCGTAGAAGCTGTTTGTGATGTTCTGATAGTCGCCCCATTTGACCTCTTCGGTCAGGGCGACAACGGCGACGAGAAGCTTGTCCTTGTCGTCGAGTGCGTACCATGTTTCGGCACCAGGCGGCAGAACGTCCGCGTATTGGAGCGGCATCCACTCCTTGCATTTCGTCTTGTAGAACTGGGTCGAGATCGCAGGCCGCAGATTCCAAAGCGACAGTTCGGCCGACAGCGTGCCTTTCTGTTTCAGTTGCTCGACAACGTCTTGTAACCTGAGTTCGTCATCGATTCGCTCTTCACTGAGCCGCCGAATGAGATGGTCCCAGTCAGCTCCTTCGGCGTAGAGTCCGGCCAGCTTCCTTTCTGCCTGCGGATCCGCGATGTTGGTGACGACAGTAGCGTTTCCGACATTCACTGGCCCTTTGCGCGTGAAGCGCCCAATGAACTGAAGCGTAATGGCCAGCGATTTGTGGGTGTCATGCAACGCTGCAACCTTCAACTGAGGAAAGTCGAAGCCCTCGCCAAGCATGTCGACGCAGACCACGATCCGAGAACCGGTGTTGTTCCGGTTTCTGAGCGCGGCTAGGGCGGCGCGATTCTGACTGTCCGGACGGTCTGAGTAGACCTTTACCGGCGCGAACTCCGGCGCCAGCCTTTGGTAGAGTTCGGCGAGCACATCTGCGCGCGCCTGCGTCTCCGTGCGGGCAAGCAGGATGTGGTCGAGTTTTTCGTCGTTCAGGTCGTGGCGAAGGGCCTCAACTGCGGCGCGGGCAACGGCTTCGTCGCGTGCCTCTTGGTCGCCATACTCTTCAACCGTCTTTAAGTTGATCCGCTTGTAGTACCCGGCGCGCTGCGCGTCCCCCAGCTTGTAGTTGAAGATGATCTTGCCATCAACGCGCTGCTCGTCACGTCGGAACGGCGTGGCGGTGAACTGGACCACCTTTTCCTTGCTGAAGCGGTCTCGAACCGATTTCCACGTCTTGGCGGTGATGTGATGCGCCTCGTCGACGAAGAGGTGCGAACAACCGGCCGCTAGTGCATCAATCGCGTCAGGATGGGACGCGTCCAGCGAGTTAGGAAGCGCGATGAAAAGGTTCGCCTCTTTGATCAGGTTCTCGGCCTCGGCAACGCTCCGAATGCCGCCTGAAATAACTGCGACGCGCGGCCCTGGGAGTTCGATGGGAACAGCCTCTGCGGTCGGAAGATAGCCGAGCGTGACGAATTTCTCTTCAATTTGATCGCGCAGCGGAACGCCTGAGACGAGTACGAGCGTACGGGCCGGACGCAGGTAGACTTGCGCGGCGAGCATCGTCTCGGTCTTCCCCGTTCCGGTCGGCAGCACAACTGTCGCCGGTTGGAACGTGTCGCCAACGGCAAAGTGCGCCGCGATCGCATGGAGCGCGCCGATCTGTGGGAGGCGCAGCCCCGGTTCACCGTTCTCGCCTTCAAGGCGAAAGCTGAACTGATTGACCCAGGTGTGTAGTAGCTTCTCGGGCGTGTTCGCACGCTCGACGAGCGGCGTGATCCCGTCCCAGCGGAGCGTCAACGTCCCGGGCAGGTTCGCGGGATCAAGGTTGAGGCCTGTGGTGACAACGGGAAGGTTCGTTGTCCGGCGCTTCGCACCTTTCCGCCGGAGATAGATTTCATCATAGGGCGATTTGAGGTCGGTCTTGATGAGGTCGTGACCCGGAAACTCGGAGGTAAAAATTCGGGCGCGGGTTGTCGCGCCACGAAACACGATTTGACGGACTAAATTCCGGCCAACCTTCACCCGAAGCTCGGTCAAGGGTGGCAGAGTAAGTGTACCCCGCCAATCTTCGAACAAGCCCATCAGTCCCCCCGGCCGACGGCAGCTTTGCTCAGTTGCTTGCCGTTATAGTTGGGAGAAAGTAGGCCTCTAAGCTTAAGCGTGCAACCAAGGCGAGCGCGTAGGAAATGCGCTACTTTCCGAGCCGTTGGTAAGCTGATGGTCCCGCGGCGCCTTCTGACAAGGAGCGAAGCATATCCGAACACAAAGCAGAGTACCTGCGGACTGCTTG
>CAZYGO010000052.1:0-4597 GCA_964647455.1 uncultured Rhizobium sp. | reverse complement strand
CGGCCGGGGCGCCGATCAGCCCCTGGCAGGCCGCCACGAAATAGGTGCGCCGGTCGGCATGGCGGCGGCGCAGCGCCGCCACCGTTTCGGGCGAGGACACCGCCCCTTCCAGCGAATCCAGCCGCGCCAGCGCGGCGTCGATGCTGGCCAGGCGGGCGGAGATCTCCTTGCGCTTGGCCTCGTCGGCTTCGCGCTGGCCATCGGCGGCCAGGCAGAAGGTCTCGATCACGAAGGGCAAGGTTAGGCCCTGGCCGACCAGCGTCACCAGGATCACCGCGAAGGTGACCATCAGCAGCAGGCTGCGCTCCGGAAACGGCTCGGTGCCGGCGAAAAGCGGGATGGAGAGCGCCGCCGCCAGCGACACCACGCCCCGGATGCCGGTGAAGCCAATCAGGAAAATCCAGCGCCAGGGTGGCGGCGGATCGCGCCTTGCCAGCGGCGGCCAGAGCAGCCGGGGCAGGTAGGTGGCGGCAAAGACCCAGAAAAAACGCACCAGGATGATGGCAAGGCACACCACGCCCGCCTCGAAGGCCAGTCTTTCCCATTGGCTGGTGTCCAGCGTGTCGGCAATCACCCGCGCCTGCAGGCCGGTGAGCAGGAAGATCACGCCTTCGATCAGATAGGTGACGAGATCCCAGACGAAGAAGCCCTGCAGCCGTGTCGCCGGCGAAATGAAGCGCGGCCCGTTCCAACTCACGAACAGCCCGGCGGTCACCGTCGCCAGCACGCCCGATCCGCCCAGGCTCTCGGGCACCCAGAAGGCGGCAAAGGGCGTGAGCAGCGCGAAAACCGTTTCCACCCGCGTGTCCGCCGCCCAGCGGCGCAAGGACAGCGCACCCCAGCCCAGGAACAGACCCCAGGCGATCTCGCCCGCCACGATGGCGGCGAAAGCCATCCCGGCATCGGGCAGCGAGAACGCCTTGCCGCCGGTCACCGCCGCCACGGCGAAGCTGAACAGGATCAGGGCGGTGGCGTCGTTCACCAGCCCTTCGCCTTCCAGGATGGTGAGGATGCGGGACGGGATGGCGAAGCGGCGGGCGATGGCCATGGGCGCCACCGCGTCGGGCGGCGAGACCACCGCGCCCAGCACGAAGCCCACCGCCCAGGGCAGGCCGAAAAGATAATGGGTCAGGGTGGCGACGCAGGCGGCGGTGAAGATCACCGCGCCGACCGCCAGCAGCAGGATCGGCCGCAGGTTCGCCCGAAAGCCCCGCCAGCTCATATTGACGCCGGCGCGATAGAGCAGCGGCGGCAAGAGCAGGGTCAGCACCAGGTCGGGCCGCAGCTCCAGCCGGGGCACGCCGGGCACGAAGGACAGCGCCAGCCCCAGCACCACCAGCAGCACGGCATGGGGCACGTGCCAGCGACGCGCCCACAGCGCCGCGAAGGCGGTGATGGCGACCAGGGCGAAGGCGATGGGAAGGGCCGGCTGCAGCAAGGAAGGTCCCGTGTCTTGGCGCCATGCTACCGGGCGGCAATGCGGTTCAGCAACGGTTCGCCCGGCTTTGTGCTAGTCTTGCAGCCAAGAACAGGCCGCGACAGGCGGCGAACCGGGGGAGCATCATGCGCAGAATCACCATCGCGGCGCTGGCCGCCTTGCTTTGCACAGGGCCCGCACTGGCCCAGGCACCCCGTCCCGCGTCGCCGCCCATGCCGTCGCCGACCTTCGCCGTTGTGCAGGTCGCCCGTATCGACGATCGGGGCAAGCCGATGGACCTGAAGGCCGATGTCTGGCTTCCGGCGGCGCAAGGCGCGCCGACGCCGCTGCTGCTCTACATCCATGGCAAGGGCGGCTCCTACAAGGTGCGCGGCAATGACCGCATGGCGGGCATGATGATCGGCCTCACCCAGAAGGGCTTCGCGGTGGCCACCATCGACTATCGCCTGTCGGGGCGCATGCCGCAGATGCTGATGGACACCAAGGCCTATATCCGCTTCTTCCGCGCCCATGCCCGGCAATACAATATCGACCCCAACCGGGTGGCGATCTGGGGTGTCAGCCGCGGCGGCAATTTGGCGGCGATGCTGGCGGTATCGGGCGATGTCGCGGCGCTGGAAGGCGATATCGGCGGCAACACCGGCCAGTCGAGCAAGCTCAACGCCTCGGTGATCGAAAGCCCGCTCACCGACATGTTCGTCAACACCGATGAAAAGGCGGCCTCGATCTTCAACGATTATCTGGGCACCAATGACGCCCAGTCGATGGCGGTGGTGAAGGCCTGGCGCGCCCATGACACCAAAAGCCCCGCCTGGGCGCAGGTGGAGAAGATCCAGCAGACCAATCCGCTGAACTATATCGCCAAGGACTCGCCGCCCGCCCTGATCATCTGCGCCGGCGGCGACACCGGCAATGTCATCGCCAACTGCACCGCGATGTTCGACAAATATATCGAGAAGGCGGCCGACGCCCAGTATTACGCCTGGGCGCAAGGGGCGCATGTGCAGGTGGGCCCCAACATCGAGGACGCCTCGGTCGCCTGGCTGATGGACAAGCTGAAGATGAAGCCGGCGGGCGGCGCGCAGGTTGTGGCGGCGCGGGGGAATTAGGCGCGTGATGTTGGTCGAGAGATGGCGGTTCTATCTGGCAGCGCGGAGCAAAGGTAGTTCCGTATCCTCTCTAAAGTCGGGATGCAGCTTCTCCCGAGCAAAGTCGCTGTTGAGGAACAGTGTTGACCAAGGATCAAACTGTCCCAAACAATTCATTTGAGACATTTCTTGGCACGACAAAAAGCGAACAATTCCAGCTTTAGATATTTCGAACTCTGACAAGTCTAAGTCGGTAGTTAACCTGACCCCACTCACTTTGACTGAATAAAAGAATACGACGCCGATATGTAGCCTGCCCACCGAACTAGTCGGATCAATGGCAAGGCCCGCAAATTCCGGAGTGTGTCCATTAATATGGATACCCAATTCTTCCCGGATCTCGCGCTTTACACCAGTTAAAATTGTTTGCCATGCATTTCCATTATCATAGCGGTCAGCTTCGTCCACGTGTCCGCCAAAAAGCGAAGTCCATTTGCTTTTAAGTTCAGTCCTGGCGGAATCTGCAGAGCGCCGCAAACACAAGAGTTTAGGTCCGCAAGCAACCACGCACGATGGGATCAATTGTACGAAACTTGGATCAAGTTCTGCTCGATTTCGCTCAACGAACAGAAAGCGGGAAATAACGTTCCGTTGGAATTCCGCTAAGTCGCTAGCATTGGAACAAAACCACCCATTAGAATGCGTGTGATAAAGTCGGGCAACTGCACCCGATGAAAGACAGAGAACTTTGCCAGTCATTGACTGCTTCCGGCTTGACGCAGTTTTTCTTCAAAGCAACCAAGCAAATCGCAAGTAAGGGCATATGCCGTTTTCCGCGGGCCAGTATCGCCGTCGGTGTTCGTTGTGTCGACCGAGGTAACGTTCGGCGCTCCGTCAAGTCCATCACCCAAGAGCGTGTATTGGGAAAGAATTTCTCCCAACAACTCTGGGTTCATTGCTATTCCAGATTGCTCGGTAAGTTTGTGCGCGATTTCGCGCTCTATGGATTTTTCGGGACTGCAAGTGAACAGATAAGTCCGATCAATAAGCTTCGCCCATTTAGGATGGAGCGCAAAATTCCGGATCATTTCATATTCTGTGTCTTCTAACTTTCCACGTTGGCGGAGCACGCGCATCCACGCCAGGGAATCGAAGGGGCCTCGATCAAGAATCACGAGGTTAGGACGATCAACATTATAAAAAGACAACAAGAGTTCAGAAATTGCGTAGTTCAGACTCCAGGTATTAAACGCGACCAAATCCTTCCGCAGATTATAGGGGGTTCTCTTGCTAGCCCCCTCTGCGGGGGCCCAGACTTTCAAGCCAGATCGTTTGAAGAAATGTTCGATGATATCGATATTCGTCGTCTTGCCGGACTTTGGGCTGCCTGAAAACTCGACGATCACGATCGGATCAGTGAACTGGCCTGTAAGCTGCGCCTTTATGGCATCCGCACGAGTCGCCAAACTCTTGAGGTCAGCTTCAGCGGGTAGATGATTGGCTGTCAGCTGCTTAGACACCGGGGTCGCGCCCTCATCATCACAAGACAACTTTATCGAGCCAGCCACTTCGTTGTGAAAATCGGCGCACATTTGCACAGGAACATAGCGGGAACAATAAATGGCTTCGTGCATATTGCAACGCACAAATTGCCATCGTGCAGCTTTAAATCATAACCCTCAGAGATGTCTGAGAAATTCCCCAATCCGTCGCCCGGGTACGGACCGTGCGCTTCTTTTTGATGCGATGTTATTTGTCTCGCACTGCTGCCACCAGTCGCTTTTAGGCGGGTGCCGGTAAGCTGTGCCGAAAGTTGGATTGTGGCCTGCCACCCGAAGCTGCGCGGCGAAGCGAGTTGTGCGGGACTTCCCGGGCTGCGCGCCCATCACGGCGGCGCGCGACGCTGCCGCTAGCGCCGCCTATGGGCGCTTGCCTGCGCCATTTGTCTCCGTTCGCGTCGCGAACGAAGACAAATGGCGCACCCGATAGGAGTCGAACCTATGACCTCTGCCTTCGGAGGGCAGCACTCTATCCAGCTGAGCTACGGGTGCAGCGCTTATTTATTGGTCGC
>CAZYGO010000051.1:0-3170 GCA_964647455.1 uncultured Rhizobium sp. | reverse complement strand
ATAGTCTCCGGCATTCACGGCGCTTTTCTGGCACTTGGGGCCTTCACCATCCTATCAACGATTATTTTTCGGCGGCTGAAAAGCGACGATGGCGCCGATGAAGCGCATGCCGAAGATGCTCAACTTGGCTAAGCGTCCTTCTTTTCCAGCGATATTGCCGCTGCTCCAGTCGCCGTCGCCATCGGCCAGCAAATCAATCCGACCATGTTTCCTCATGCGCAGCTTTACGAATTCCGCTTCAAGGAAAATCCGCAATACCGGGTAGCGATTGAATTGAACTAGTAGCAGGCCGCGAGATCCATTTCACTGCGCTGTAAATACCCTATTTTAACGAAAGAAATATCGAAAGCAGCCCTAGCCCTACAGAAATCAAGGCAAGCCATCCCATCAATCTGTAAATGGGATCGGGGTGCTTGACCGTCATTAACGGCGTGAGAATCAGCGGCAGAGGTTCAATCTTCAACGTCAATGGGCCGTCTACATCATCCGCCCGGCCATGGAGATCGAGCCAGCCCACCCAATCGACCACCAACTCATTTTCGTCCGCCTGGCTGAATTTGAGATTAGGCGAAAAGCGGAGGATGCGGAAGATCGAATAGCCCTCGCAGCTGATGCGATACCAACGACCATGGGCAACTCGACGCCGAGACTTCACGGGCATATGGCGGTGCGAAATCACAAACCAGCCAAGGGGGATGCCGACCTTTTCGGCGAAGGCGGCTGGCGAAACGCGGGTAAACGAACTTACAATTGTTTCGTCCATATGTGGGTCTCGGTCATGGGGCGACGAAGCGGAAAGCTGAGCACGCGTCCCGGACTGCAGACAGACCCTCCACAATATCTTTCCTGAAGAGCGAAATTTCGTTGTCCACATCATTATGGAAACGAAGCATCCTTTTGGGATGCTCCTTGAGGTAATTGATGTCCATGAGGCGCTTGGCTGCTGCCTGCAAGTTCTTTTCTTCTGTAACATAGTCGTGCAATTGAAGACTCTTTGCGGCGGCCGAAATATTCAAAAATGATATTTCGCCGGCGACCACCACCAAATTGAACACTGCCCAAATATTAATATTTTCGTGGATGTGATCGTGATGATAATCGCGTTTTTCAACGGCGGATGCAGCTCGCGTAGAATCGCTCAAGCGCTCATTTATGCGAGCTCGAATTGCTCTCCATCTTACGCCGAAGTTTCCATAAAAAAACTCATTGAAGATCTCTTCATTCAGTTGAAGCAAGTCAACAAAGGGAAGAGCAGAGAGTTCATCCGGCGAACCCTTGGTCATAAAGCTCCAAACGATGGAGGCGTGATCACGCAGCGTTTTTTCGAACTTTTGGGTGACGTGGTAAACGACTTGCCTTGGGCTTATTCTCGTGGACGTCAAATAGTTAAGCTTCTCTAGCTTCTTTAGAGCGCCTAAGAATTGTTTCTCGGTTGCAATTACGCGGCGACTAGTTCTCGTTCTGGCAAGGAAGTGCGCAGGAGAAATCGAAAACCTATCAGAGGGCATTATTTCATTAGAGAGCTTGCGATCCTTAAGCATCGAAAAATTGAGGACGCTGAGTACGGCGTAAAACAGCTCCGGCGGAATTTCGGCAGCCGCCGTTTTATTATCGGTGGGGGATGGGAATATTGGGCGCAAAGCGGCGGCATATTCGAGATAACCCTCGAGGCCACCCATCACAGGTTGGAGTTTGGATTCTGCCACGTTCCCCACGCGCCCCCGCTGGAATGTCTGAAGTAATATACCTTTGAATCTATTGGTAAAAAATCACAATCGGATTTATGCCGACTAGAAATCTAATTGTCTTTCGGTTGAAATGCTAGAGCAGGACAACTCAATGAATTCTTGCATCAGTGCGGAAACCGAAAGGCGCGCGCGAGAGAAATCCAAAGGTGAAATACCAGTTGGAGAATGATGCCGCTGCTTTGTCCCATTCAGTGGAGAAATAGTTCGAAGCGCAATTTCTAGTGCCCCAGCTTCGCCTCATTGTATCGGCGGAGGAAACACATGCGCACACATAGTGGGTACTCGACATTCGAACCGGCCCTCTCGATCTGCCAACGGTGTGGGGTCGACCTATCGGCTGCAAACAGAACACAGACTTTTGTCGCGGGCCCCAGTCCTGAGGTCTGCGTTCATGTTTGGCTTTCGACCTTTGAATGCGCGCTCTGGACTTGCACACGTTGTGGCGCTCAGCGGCCCGAGGCATCAGGATAATGAGCCCCGCCTCGTCCTTGCTGATCGCGACGGCGACATCGTTTATCGCCGCATCAGGCGCATTTTTGGCTCTCCAACAACGCAAGATTGCAATGCGTCTATTTTGTGCAGGAGGGGCGGTCGCGGCTGTGGCCTCCCTAATCTCAACCTACAATACATCCACGGGGGCAGATCGATTGGCTATCCTGGCGGCATTGATGGTGGCTGCTGGCCTGTGCGCCATTTTGATTCTTAAAGCCCGGCGCGGGGCGATTATTCTTGTCCTTGCGGGAGTTGCCGGCTGGATCATCGCTTCAACTTTCAAGACGCCAATAAACTGGCTTTTTGGGCATTGGTGGGATGTCCCCATCGCCCTGGTGGTTCCCTGTGCTGCCGCACTCATCGCCAAGGAATCGACGCGCGGCATGCGCGGCCGCTACCAGGGCGCACACCGGGCAAATTCTGTCTCACATTTTCTATCGCAGCTGCTTGACCACCTTGGCGGTGGCCGCCGTGGCTCGCGCCGCCGCAATCGCCACATAGGTGACATCGGCACGACGAAACGCAGCCGGCGCGGTGCCGGACCAAACATGATTTGACCGAAATTTTCACGGTACTGGCAAGGAGGGTAATGCCATGGACAAGCAAGTCGAGGAACGAAGAACGAAAATTGCCTGGACGGTCCAGTCCGTCCGTCAATATGTGCTTGCCGACCGTGAACCCCGCGATGCCGGCGGGATGGATGCGCATGCCGGCAGGCAGCCCCCGCAGGGGAGCTTTCTGCCTGGCTTTCTTCGCGACTGCCACACGCGGGCTGAGGCGATGTGCCACGTCATCGAGGAGAATGCCGAGGACGAGTTCACCGACCTCGCTGGTGCGCTGCGCAGCAGCCCGTTCGCGCTCGACAATGCCATGCAACAGGTGCGCTCTGTCCCCCAAACAGTCGCGACCCAGATCGACGGCCATATCGAG
>CAZYGO010000050.1:0-2785 GCA_964647455.1 uncultured Rhizobium sp. | reverse complement strand
GGCCCGGAATCTGACAGACTGGGTCAATGGGTCAGACCATCGACACCAGCCAGATCAGCCATGTCGCGCGCCTGCTGCGCCACTCGGCCCCGACCATGCCGGGACGGGAGGACCAGCGCCTCTTCCTGAAGGCTGCCGAGGCGCTGGAAAACCGCGCCTCGGTCCTGACCTACGGCACCCCCGCCACATCCAGCGGCAAGGTCGACCTGCTGGTTTAGGCCACCTTGTGGTTGGCCATCCGCTCCAGCGCCGTCACCAGGGCGCTGTGATCCTTCTGGCCGTCGCCATTCGCGGCGCAGCTGTTGAACAGTTCCTGGGCCGTGGCGGTGTTGGGCAATGAAAGTCCCATCTTGCGGGCGTTCTGCAAGGCCAGGTTCAGATCCTTCTGGTGCAGGCCGATGCGGAAGCCGGGATCGAAGGTGCGCTTGATCATGCGCTCGCCATGCACTTCCAGGATGCGGCTGGCGGCGAAGCCGCCCATCAGCGCTTGACGCACCCGCGATGGGTCGGCGCCCGCTTTGGAGGCGAAGAGCAGGGCCTCGCCCACCGCCTCGATGTTCAGCGCCACGATGATCTGGTTGGCGACCTTGGTGATCTGGCCGGCGCCGGCGTCGCCGACCAGGGTGATGTTCTTGCCCATCAATTCGAACAACGGCTTGACCTTGTCGAACACCGCCTGCTTGCCGCCGCACATGATGGTGAGGCTGGCGGCCTTGGCGCCCACCTCGCCGCCCGACACCGGGGCGTCGACATAATCGCATCCCAGCGCCTCGATCCTCTTGGCGAATTCCTGGGTCTCGATCGGACTGATCGAGCTCATGTCGATGACGATCTTGCCCTTGGTGAGGCCTTCGGCGATGCCGCCGGCGCCGAACAGGGCCTTCTCCACATCGGGAGTGTCAGGCACCATGGTGATGATGACGTCGGACTTGGCGGCCAGTTCCTTCAGCGACTTGATCTCGACGGCGCCGGCGGCCGCAAGCTCTTCCGGGAGAGGCTTGTTGTTCTGGATCAGGAAAAGGTCATTGGCGAAGAGTTGATGACCGCCCTTTAGCAGGTGCCCCGCCATTGGCCGACCCATCAGACCCAGACCCACAAAACCGATAATCATGATCTTCTCTCCATCAAAGCGCCGGGACTATTCCCCAGCTATGTCCGAACTGCAATTGCTCAGCGCGGCCCGGTGTCGGGGCCGCTGTCCCAGGGGAAGCCATAGGTCGGCAACTTCTCCGGCAGCTTGAACTTTACATAGTAGATGCGGTTGTTGACGCTGATCAGCTGCAGGATCTCCTGGCCGTCCCCGAGCGGGATCATGGTCTGGCTGTAGCCGTCATTGGTGATTTCGTACCATATCGGCGTCTCGATCAGCGTCCAAAGGCCTTCACCGCCATTGCGGTTGACGAAAAGGCCGCCACCGACACGGCCGAGATTGTCGCGGACCACCGAGCGCGAGGCGGCGACTAGCGTGCCGTTCGGCCCGCCCCAGGGCGACCAGATGATGTAGGGGGTTCCGTTGGGAAATTGCCGCCAGCGGTCCTGGATGAGCGTGCCGGGATCCTTGGGATCGCCCCAGTTGAGGCCGTCCATCGACGTGCGGAAATGCATGGCGTTGGTGCGCGGCTCCAGCGGATAGCCTGGCGCGCTCACCAGTTCGTAGCTCATAGAGTATGTGCCCTTGCCGTCGCGGGCGACGATGGGCAGGCCGGGCCGCGACAGGCCATCCGGAATCGCCACGTCATAGACCAGCGGCCCCCAGGATTTGCCGCCATCCTCCGATACGACATGGTCGAGCAGCTGGTTGAAGGCGTTCTTCTTGTCGCGCTCATCGGAAAAATACGCCACCAGGCGCCCGCGGGAATCGGTGCCAAGGAACGGCTCCCAGATCGGGCCGGAATCACGCGAAAGGCCTGCGCGCGACGCCGGATTGTAAGGGGCGGTGCGTCCGGTGGCGATGGTGCTGAGATAGGCCCAGCTCTTGCCGGCGTCGCGGCTGACCGCCACGTCGAGCGTGCGCGTGCCGGGCTCCCGGGCGGCCGTGCCGCCGCCGCAGGCCATCACCGTGCCGGCGGGAAATTCTCCCAGCTGCCGCGGCGCCTCGAAAAGGCAGGGCTCGCCGCTGAGTTGCGGCACATCCGCATAGTGCGTCCAGGTTTCGCCATTGTCGGTGCTGCGCCAGATCGGCAGGCTGCCGCGATGGGCGTAGGTTGCCAGCAGCGTGCCCTTGTTGGCGCCCACCTGGAGCTGGATGACACGCGGATAGGAGGCGCCGGGATCGCGCTCGGCGGTGAAAAAGCCGATCTTGGAGGTGAAGGTGGTGGCCACGGGCATCGAAAGCTGCGCTGCCGGATCGGGGTTGGGAGTGCCGGCACCGCGGCCGCCGCGCCCCGCCGCGCTGGCGGAGGGCGGTGCGGCCGGGCCGCCCGGCTGCGCCAGCACCTGGGTACCGGCCACGGCCAGCATCACGGCCACGGCGCCGAAGGTGCCCGCTTTCAGCAAATCCCTCATACTCCCCCCATTTTTCGTGTTTTTGCCCGATGGGCGCCGGATGCTGTATCCAAACGTTTTCACCGGTCAAGGCGGCTTTCTGTTGCGGGCCGCCAAGCCATCGGCGAAGCTGGCCGGGAAAAGCTTGGAGCCGGCTCCAGACCGGCGGAAATGGGGAAACGATGCTGCGCGGCTTTTTGGCTCTGTCGCTGTCGCTCTTGCCGGGGCTGGCAGTGTACAGCGCCTCCTCCTGCGCAGCGACGCCAGCAAAGAAGTCCAGGCTGTTGGCACGCTCAGGCAC
>CAZYGO010000049.1:0-4479 GCA_964647455.1 uncultured Rhizobium sp. | reverse complement strand
CGCAGTTGCCTGCCCTGGACAAGCGCTACACCGATTATGCCCGCGCCAACGCCTCCATCGGCATCAATGGCACGGTGCTGAACAACGTCAATGCCGACCTGCGCATCTTCCGCCCTGACTATCTCGCCAAGGTGGCGGCGCTGGCCGGCGCTTTCCGGCCTTACGGCATCAAGGTCTATCTCTCGGTGCTCTCCACCGCGCCGATCCAGCTCGGCGGCCTCAAGACCGCCGACCCGCTCGATCCGGGCGTGATCGCCTGGTGGAAGCAGGAAGCCGGCACGATCTACAAGCTGATCCCCGACTTCGGCGGCTTCCTCGTCAAGGCAAATTCCGAGGGTCAGCCGGGCCCGCAGGATTATGGCCGCACCCAGGCCGAGGGCGCCAACGTCATGGCGCGGGCGCTGGCGCCCCATGGCGGCGTGGTGATCTGGCGCGCCTTTGTCTATTCCCCCGACAACCGCGAGGACCGTGCCCGCCAGGCCTACAAGGAGTTCGTGCCGATCGACGGCAAGTTCGACGCCAATGTGCTGGTGCAGATCAAGAACGGGCCGCTCGATTTCCAGCCGCGCGAGCCCTTCAGCCCCCTGTTCGGGGCCATCCCGAAGACCGACGCCATGCTGGAGGTGCAGGTCACCAAGGAATATCTCGGCTTCGCTACGCACCTGGCCTATCTGGGTCCGCTCTATGAGGAGACGCTGAAGGCCGACACCTATGCCAAGGGCCCCGGCTCGACCGTGGCGAAGGTGATCGACGGCGAGCTCTTCGGCAACGCGCTCACCGGCATGGCCGGCGTGGCCAATACCGGCACCGATCCGACCTGGTCCGGCTCCATCTTCAACCAGGCCAACTGGTATGTCTTCGGCCGCATGGCGTGGAATCCGGAAATCTCCGCCCGCGACGTGGCGGAGGAATGGACGAAGCAGACCTTCGGCACCGATCCGAAAGTGGTCGGGACCTCGGTGGCGATGATGATGGCCTCGCGCGAGGCGGTGGTGAACTACATGACGCCGCTGGGGCTGAACATGATCATGGGCCATGGCACCCATTACGGGCCCGCGCCCTGGGACAATATCGGCAACCGTCCCGACTGGAAGGCGCCTTATTACCATCATGCCGATGCCCAGGGCCTGGGCTTCGACCGCACGGCGACGGGCAGCAACGCGCTGGAGCAGTATTTTCCGCCGGCGGCGGCGAAATATGCCGACAGAAGCAATCTCGACTATCTGCTCTGGTTCCATCATGTCGGCTGGACCGAGAAGCTCTCGACCGGCCGCACCCTGTGGGACGAACTGGTGGTGCGCTACAGCGACGGCGTCGCCCAGGTGAAGAAGATGCGCGCCGAGTGGAACGGGCTGAAGGGGAAAGTGGATGCCGAACGCTGGAGCCTCACCGCCCGCTATCTGGCGATCCAGCAGGCCGAGGCGCAATGGTGGCGCGATGCGTGCCTGGCCTATTTCCAGAGCTTCTCGAAGCTGCCCTATCCCAGGGGCTACGCCCCCCCGGCGCATCCGCTCAGCTACTATGAATCGCTGAATGCCGGCAGCAATCTGGACGCGGCCCTGGCGGCGGGACTTTCGAACTAGGGGCGCCGCTAGACGACCCGCTGGTCCCAGAAGCGCTTGAGATAGCCCAGCGCCGGGTCGGTGATGGCGTCCATGTCGAAGCTGCCATGGAAGGAGACGCCGGCTTCGCTGGCGGTGATCCAGGCGATCCTGGCGCGATGGCCGCGGGCCGCCCAGGTATCGATCAGGTAGAACTCCGAAGGCATCATCAGGCCCTTCCTGAAGGCGATGCGGGCGCCGTCTTCGGACAGGTTGCGGATGGTGGCGGGGAAGGAAAAGCGTCCCTGGCTGTGCACGACCAGCCCGCCCAGAAGGGCGCGTCGGCGGCCCCCCTTTTCATTTTTTGGGGGGCGCCTTTCCGCCGGTGGCGGCGTCAGGACTGGTTCGCGCTGGAACATCATGTCCTCCGCCGTGCAAGGCGGATGCCGGAATTTTACCGTGCCAATGGCCGCCGGGCGCGCCCTTGGGGGACCTTTCACGTCCCGATCCGGAACAGCTCAGGGCTTCTGCACCCAGAACTGGTATGTCGCCGTGAAAGGCCGCTCGGCTTCGAAGGAGGCCCAGTTGGCGAGATCGGCGGCGCCGGGATCGGCCGGGAAGCGCGCGCGATAGGCGCCCAGCACATCTTCGCCGGTTTCGAAGCCCAGAAAGGCAAGACCATGCTCCGCCAGGAAGGCGGCGAGCGTGGGCAGGTCGAATTCGGCGGTGGTTGCCAGCAGCTCGCGGCACGGCCCCAGGCCGTAGAAATCCCCCGCCGCCAGCAATGGCCGCACCGCTTCGGGGCCTTCCGTCACCAGGGCCTGGCGCGCGGCGCGGGTATCGCCGGCGTCCAGGCCGCGTTCAGCCAGCCAGTCTCGCACCGCCGCCAGCGTGCCGCGTCCGGCGCGGCTGGGCAGCGCCAGGCGCATCACCCCGCCGCCCGCCAGGCACGCGGCCAGCGCCGCGCCGCCGGCCAGCGGATCGGCCAGGCGATGCAGCCCGTCGCAGGCGATCATGCCGAAGCGCCTGCCGCTTTGCGGCAGGGCAGGGATGTCGGCCTCGGCGAAATTCAGCGTCAGTCCCGCCTCCGCCGCCTTGCGCGCGGCATAGCCGAGATTGGCGCGCGACGGGTCCACGGCGAGCGTGCTGGCGGCGGGATGACGCCGCGCCAGTTCCAGCGCCAGCTTGCCGGTGCCGCAACCGGCGAACAGCATGTCGGGCAGCAGCGCCAGCTTGCCGGCGTCGAAAGCGGGGAAGCGCCGTCCCAGCCAGGCGGCGACGGTGATGGGCGGCTCGCCCAGCTCCAGGCGCACCCAGGGCGGGGACGGCCGCGGTGCCGTCGCCACCGGCGTCAGCGCTGGCAGCGACGCAGTCAGGCGTTTTTCCTCCGCCGGTTCCGCCAGCTGCTGCTGCAGCACCGGCTCCAGCGGTTCGGGCCAGCCCCGCCGCAGCAATTTGTCGGCGCCCTTCAGCGTGTGAAGCGGCCGGTAGCACGCCACCGCCAGCAGCGACAGCGCCGGCACCGGATCGTCCGCCGCCAGGGTCTTTTCGATATCCGCCGCCAGGGCCTCGGCCGCGTCGCGTTCATCGTCCTGCTCGGCGAAGGCGTATTCGTTGAGGAAGCATTGCTGGGCCAGCGCGGCGGTGAAGGCGAGGTCGCGGTTTTCCGGCCGCATCAACAACTGCCGCCGCATCTGCGTCAGCATCGCTTCCAGTTCGGGATCGGGGATCGGCGCGCTGGCGAGCATCAGCGCCAGCAGCCCATCGTCTTCGGGCCGACCTCCGGCGTGCAGACGCTGCTTCACCAGCCCGGCGGCGGGCGGCAGCAGCAGGGCGGGCACGTCCCAGCCTTCCTCCAGTGCCCGCGCCAGAAGCGCCCGCATGTCTGGATCGTCCTGGTCCCAGAGCAGCCGGGCCACAATGGTCGTGAAGACGGCGCGCGCCCGCACCGTTTCGCCCGCCACCAGCGCCTGGCGGATACGGGACAGCGCGGCGGCGGCATCGCCGCGGGCGAAGGCGAGCAGGGCGAGATTGGCCAGCGTATCGGCGGCGGGTGACAGCTGCGCTGCCTTTTCATAGGCGGCCTCGGCCTCGCGGCCCCGGCCCAGCTTCCACAGCGTCTCGCCCAGGCCGGCCTGGGCGTCGGCCAGCCCGGCATTGCGGCCCAGCGCGGCGCGAAAACTCGCCGCCGCTTCCTCCAGCCGGCCCTGCTGCAGCAGAAGCGTGCCCAGGCTGGCATGGGTCTCGGCCTGCGGCGACAGCACCAGGGCGCGGCGGAAACTATCTTCCGCCGCCTTGTTGCGGCCGCGCGCCATCAGTGCCAGGCCGAGATTGGAATGCACCGCGCCCACCAGCGGATCCAGCACCGCCGCCTGGCGCAGCAGGTCCACCGCCGTGTCGGTGCGGCCGATCTGGAAGGCGATCAGTCCCAGCATGTGCATGGCGCCGCCATGGCCGGGATTGCCGGCGATCACCTTCTGGTAGAGCGCCAGCGCATCGTCCAGCCGTCCCAGCTGGTGCAGGCGGCGCGCTTCCTCGTAAAGGCGGTCCCACTCGGACGCCATGCGTTTCCCTTCCGTCTCAGCCGCGCTTGCCGACCCAGAACTGGATCATGGCCGCGAAACTTTTCGGGCTCTCTTGCTCGAATGCGGCCCAATTGTCGAGATCGGTTGCCGCCGCATCCGCGGGAAAACGGGCATGATAGGCCGCCAGCATGGCGGCGGGCACGTCGAAGCCGATCGGGGCGAGGCCGTGTTCGCCCATGAAGTCCTTTATCGCCGCAAGCCGCAGCGGATGTTCCGCCGCCGGGAACAGCAGGTGGCGGCAGCCGCCCATGGTGAAGAATTCCGGCGCTTCGAGCAGCCGGCCGACATCCTCGCCCGCCTGTGTCTTCAGCCAGCGCCGGGCGGCGCGGACGCCTTCGTCATCGGCGCCGAAG
>CAZYGO010000048.1:0-2592 GCA_964647455.1 uncultured Rhizobium sp. | reverse complement strand
CGCACCCTTTCGGTGCAGGTCGCCAGCGAGGCCGACGCGCGCGGCTTCGTGGTCACGTTCGACGACATCACCGACCTGGTTTCGGCGCAGCGTACCGCCGCCTGGGCCGATGTCGCCCGCCGCATCGCCCATGAGATCAAGAATCCGCTGACTCCGATCCAGCTGTCCGCCGAAAGATTGAAACGCAAATATGCCGGCGAGATTTCCTCGGACCCCGAAGTCTTTAACCAGTGCACCGACACCATCGTCCGCCAGGTCGGCGACATCGGCCGCATGGTGGACGAATTCTCCTCCTTCGCGCGCATGCCGACGCCGGTGATGAAGCGGGAAAATGCCCAGGAACTGCTTAGCCAGGCGGTCTTCCTGCAGCGTGTCGCCCATCCGGAAATCATCTTCACCACGGAAGCACCCAAGGAACCGCTCTGGTTCGAAGGCGATGGCCGCCTGATCGCCCAGGCCCTGACCAATGTGCTAAAGAATGCCGGCGAAGGCATCGCCGCCCGCCAGACCAAAGGTGACGACGCGCCCGGTCGCATCACCGCCACGATCGAGCGCAACGCAAGCAGCTTCTGCTACCGCATCACCGACAACGGCATCGGCCTGCCGCCGGAACACCGGCACCGGCTCACCGAACCCTATGTCACCACCCGCGCCAAGGGCACGGGATTGGGCCTCGCCATCGTGCGCAAGATCATGGAAGACCATGGCGGCGGCATTTCGTTGAACGACAGTGAAAGCGGGGAGGGCGCCTCGGTCGTGCTTAGCCTTCCCCTGGTACAGAAGAGTGTGAAAGGCAGGGAAGAAGATGGCCAAAAACGGATCGCTGATCGCGTCTGAAATCCTTATCGTCGATGACGAGGAGGATATCCGGGACCTGATCTCCGGCATTCTGGCCGACGAAGGCTATGCCACGCGCGTGGCGGGTGACAGCGATTCGGCGCTGGCGGCGGTGCGCGCCCGCCGGCCGCAACTGGTCATCCTCGACATCTGGCTGCAAGGCTCCAAGCTGGATGGCATTGACGTGCTGGACGTGCTGACGCGGGAACATCCCGATCTGCCGGTGGTCATGATCAGCGGCCACGGCACCATCGAGACCGCGGTGGCTTCGATCAAGAAGGGCGCCTATGACTTCATCGAAAAGCCCTTCAAGTCGGACCGGCTCCTGCATGTCACCGAGCGCGCGCTGGAGGCGGCGCGGCTGAAGCGCGAGGTACGCGAACTCAAGCTCAAGACCGGCGACGAAGGCGAGATGGTGGGCAATTCCTCGGCCATCACCCAATTGCGCCTTCTGATCGAGAAGATTGCTCCCACCAACAGCCGCGTCCTGATCACAGGCCCCGCCGGGTCCGGCAAGGAAGTGGCGGCGCGGCTGATCCATGCCCGCTCCCGCCGCGCCGGCAACGCCTTCGTGGCGGTGAACTGCGCCACCATGGAACCGGAGCGCATCGAAGCCGAATTGTTCGGCGTCGAGAGCGGCGAGGGTCCGCGCAAGACTGGCCTGTTCGAGCTGGCACACAACGGCACGCTCTATCTCGACGAAGTCTCCGACATGCCGCTGGAGACGCAAGGCAAGATCCTCAGGGTGCTGATCGACCAGACCTTCACCCGCATCGGCGGCCAGACCCGCGTGCAGGTGGATGCCCGTGTGGTCTGCTCAAGCACCCGCGACCTGCGCGTCGAGACCGAGAATGGCCGGTTCCGCGAGGATCTTTATCACCGCCTCAATGTCGTTCCGGTACGCGTGCCGTCGCTGGCAGAGCGCCGCGACGACATTCCCATGCTGGTGAGCCACTTCATGAAGCGGCTTTCGGCGGCCGCCGGCCTGCCCATGCGCGAGATCGGCGACGATGCCATGGCGGTGCTGCAGACCCACAACTGGCCCGGCAATGTCCGCCAGCTGCGCAATATCGTCGAGCGGCTCCTGATCCTGGCCAGCGACGATGCGGCCGAGGCGCTGACCGCCGACCTGCTGCCCACCGATCTTTCCGGCAACTCCGGCGGGCGGCGGGCCAGCGACCTGGTGATCTCGCTGCCGCTTCGCGAGGCCAGGGAGATATTCGAGCGCGACTATCTCATCGCCCAGATCAACCGCTTCGGCGGCAACATTTCCCGCACTGCCGCCTTCATCGGCATGGAGCGTTCGGCCCTGCACCGCAAGTTGAAGTCGCTGGGCGTGGGATCGTCGCAGGGATTCAATGCGTAGAAGCACCGGCCGGCAAAAGCGCGAAGCGGCTATGCGACGCGCCGCGCGCCGATGAAAAAATGGCCTGACCGCGCGCCCGCCGGCCGCTTTGCCTATGTCAATGGGCGCTACCTGCCCCATGGCGCCGCCGCCGTGCATCTCGAGGATCGCGGCCTGCAGCTTGGAGACTCGATCTACGAGGTCTTCCGCGTCGAGGCCGGGCGGCTGCTGGACGAGGCCGGTCATCTCGACCGGCTGGAACGATCGCTGGCGGCGCTGGACCTTTCCATGCCGGTCACCCGCGCGGCGTTGCAAGTGATCGTGCGCGAGCTGCTACGCCGCAATCGGGTCCGCGACGGGCTGGTCTATCTGCAGGTCAACCGCGGCGTCGCGCGGCGCGACCACGCCTT
>CAZYGO010000047.1:0-11579 GCA_964647455.1 uncultured Rhizobium sp. | reverse complement strand
GTATCGCCTTCATCGGCGACGAGAACCAGGAAAGCGAAGGCATCATCATCGAGAAATCCGGCGCCCGGCGCCTGGGCCGCCTGCCGCGTCTCGATCCGCTGACCCGCGAGACGCTGGCTGCCGCCTTCGCCGCCAATTTCGCGCCGGACGATTGGCTGTGAGCAACGTCTGGCATCCCTTCACCCAGCATGCGCTGGCGCCGCAGCCGCCGATGATCGCACGCGGCGAGGGCGCCTGGCTGGTGACGGAAGACGGCCGCCGCATCCTGGACGGCATTTCGTCCTGGTGGGTGACCACCCATGGCCACAATCATCCCCGCATCATGGCGGCGATCCGCGAACAGACCGAAAGGCTGGACCAGGTGATCTTCGCCGGTTTCACCCACAAGCCTGCCGAGGAGTTGGCGGCGGGCCTGCTGGCAATCGCGCCGAAAGCAGGTTCGCAACCCCTGTCCCATGTCTTCTATTCCGACAGTGGCTCGACCGCGGTAGAGGTGGCGCTGAAAATGGCGCTGGGCTTCTGGCATAACCAGAGCGCACCGCGCGCGAAAATCATCGCCCTGGAGCACGCCTATCATGGCGACACCATCGGCACCATGGCGGCGGGGGCGCGGGGCGTCTTCAACACTGCCTATGAGAAGCTGCTGTTCGAGGTTGCGCGCCTGCCTTTTCCCGCCGATCCGGCCGCCACCCTGGCGGCGCTGGAACGCGAGGCGCCCGGTGCCGCCGCGCTGATCGTCGAGCCGCTGCTGCTGGGCGCCGGCGGCATGCTGATGTATGGCGCCGAGACCCTGCGCGGGATGAAGGCGATCTGCGAGAAGCATGGCACGCTCTTCATCGCCGACGAGGTGCTGACCGGCTTCGGCCGCACCGGCACCCTGTTCGCCTGCGAGCAGGCCGGCATCGTGCCCGACCTGCTGTGCCTGGCCAAGGGGCTGACCGGCGGCGCCCTGCCGCTGGCGGCGACGCTGGCGACGCCCGCCATCTTCCAGGCCCATTATTCGCAGGACCGGCGCAAGACCTTCTTCCATTCCAGTTCCTACACCGCCAATCCCATCGCCTGCGCCGCCGCGGTGGCGAATCTGGGCGTCTGGCGCGACGAGCCGGTGCGCGAACGCATCGGGGCGCTCTGCGCCCTCCAGGAGGAAAGGCTGGCGCCCTTCCGCGCCGATCCACGCTTTGAAAATGTCCGCCGCTGCGGCACCGTCACCGCGCTGGACCTGAAGGTCGCCGATCCCGGCTATCTGGCCGGGCAGGGCCCGCGGCTTGCCGCCCATTTCCTCGCCCGCAATGTGCTGCTGCGCCCGCTGGGCAATACCATCTATGTCCTGCCGCCCACTTGCGTCACCGCCGCGGAACTCGACATGATCTACGCCGCCATCGCCGATTGCGTGTAACCGGCTGGCCCCGCGCCGCGAATTGAACGATGAAGACCGGAGTCGCCGCCATGAAGTTCCGCATCGTCCCGCTGCTGGCCGCCCTGGCTATTTCCGCCGCCGCCTTTGCTGCGCTCCTCGACGGGCCTGTCACCGCGGCCGACCTGCGCAAGCCCATCCCCGCCCCGGCCAGCGATCCGGCCAATGCCGCCGCCACGGAAGTGGCGGTGCTGGCGGGGGGCTGCTTCTGGGGCCAGCAGGGCGTCTTCCAGCATGTGAAGGGCGTGACCCGTGTGGTGGCGGGTTATTCCGGCGGCGAGGCGAAGACGGCCACCTATGACCAGGTCACCACCGAAACCACCGGCCATGCCGAGGCGGTGCAGATCACCTTCAATCCGAAAGTGATTTCCTATGGCAGGCTACTGCAGATCTTCTTCTCGGTCGCCCACGACCCCACCGAGGTCAACCGCCAGGGGCCCGACGAAGGCACCAGCTACCGCACCGCCATCTTCCCGCAATCGCCGGTCCAGGCGGCGACGGCGAGGGCCTATATCGCCCAGCTCGACGCGGCGCACATCTTCCCGCGCCGCATCGCCACCCGGGTGGAACCCTTCAAGGGGTTCTATGCCGCCGAGGGCTATCACCAGGATTTCCTGGTCCATAATCCAGACTATCCCTACATCGTGGTCAACGACCTGCCCAAGGTGGCGGCGCTGAAGCAGGTCTGGCCGCAATACTGGTCGGAAAAGCCGGTGCTGCTGAAATAAGCCCCTGATTTCCTGACAGTTCGGTAAGCCGTCGGGATTCACCAAGCCCCGCTTTCGACACGCGAAAACCCGTTTCCTTTGCCGGGTCTTTCTGCTAACTCGTGCCCCGGTTTGAGACCGGCGGGGCGCCTTGGGGGCGAACCCCGCGCAACGGAAAACGGAAACGATGAACACAAACACGGAACGCCTGGTCATAGGCGGTGGCGCGCTCGTGCTGGGCCTGCTGCTCGGCTGGATGGTGCGCGGTGTCGCCACCTTCAACACCGGCATGGAAAGCTCCGCGCCCTATGACGACTGGCGCGTGGTCTGCCCGGCCGCCACCACCAAGGACGCCAATTGCGAGATGGTGGCCAACATCAACGATCCCAAGACCAAGCAGGTCGCCGCCCGCATGTCGATCACCGTGGATCCCAAGCAGGGCCAGGTCATCGCCTTCGTGCTGCCGCCGAACGTCAACCTGGAACAGGGCCTGGCGCTCAAGCTGGGCAACACCGATCCCAAGCTCTTCAAGTACCGCACCTGCACCCAGGCCGGCTGCATCGCGGTGGCCCCGATCGACGACAAGACCGTTGACGCCATCGCCAGCGCCGACAAGGCGACCCTGATGGCGATGAGCGCCGTGGCTGGCGCCACCCGCCAGGACCTCGATGTTTCGCGCAAGGGCTTCGCCGCCGCGCGCAAGGCCTTTATCAGCGGCAACCGCAAGCGCAGCAGCGCCCTGTGGAGGCTGTTCTGATGCGCCCGCTTCTGTTGGCGCCCCTGCTGACGCTGGCGCTTGCTTCCGCCGTTTCGGCCCAGCCGGCCGTCGGCGGCAAGCCTGCCGCCAAGCCCGCTGCCGCCCCCGCCGCCGCGCCGGCCGCTTCCGGTGTCCGCCGCTTCGGCGACTTTATCGTCCGCTGCGCCGCCACCAAGAGCGTGGCGCCCTGCGACCTCTACGAGGAGCGGGCGGACAAGAACACCAATCAGCGCGTGATCGGCTTCTCGGTCGGCTATATGCCATCCGCCAACCGCTACATCATGCAGCTGGCGGTGCCGCTGGGCATCGATATCCAGAAGGGCGTCACCGTCACCGACGGCAAGCTCACCACGCCGACAATGCCCTATCGCCGTTGCGACCAGACCGGCTGCTATGTCGAGGCCGCGGTGGACAAGTCGCTGCTCGACCTCTTCGCCAAGATGGGCTCCAGCGCCCATATCAACGTCACCTCCTACAATGGCGATGGCGCCGGCAAGGTCTATCCTTTCACCTTCTCCTTCGACGGCTTCAGCGCCGCCCTGGACGACATGGTGGCCCAGAACAAGGCCAAGGCCGTGTCGCCCGAGGCGGCCGCCGACGCTCGCTAGGCCGGCTTACGGAGTGAGTCGCATGAAAGCCTCCCTGCTCGCCGCCGCGCTGCTCGGCATGGGCCTCCTCTCTGGGGCCGCGTCGGCCCAGCAGGCCGTGCCCGAGACGAAGAAAATCGGGGACTTCACGGTCCGCTGCTTCCCGGTCAAGAGCGTGGCGCCCTGCGACATGTTCCAGGAGCGGGTCAACAAGGATAACGGCCAGCGGATGGTTTCCTTCTCGCTCGCCTATATGCCCTCCGGCGGCCGCTACATCCTGCAGCTGACCGTGCCGCTGGGCATCTCGATCGAAAAGGGTGTGGTGGTGGCCGGCGGCAGCTATGCCTCGCCGCCCCTGCCGTATCGCCGCTGCGATACCAGCGCCTGCTTTGTCGAAGTGCTGGCGCCGCGCGAGTTGCTCGACCAGTTCGCCAAGCTTGGCGGCAACGCGGAAATCCGCGTCGTCCCCGACGGCGCCGCCAAGCCGGTGCCGTTTCCCTTCTCGTTCGACGGCTTCAGCGCCGCCCTGGACGATATGATGAACTCCAACAAGACAAGAGCCACGGCGCCCGACGCTGTGCAAACGCCGGCGGCGCCGGCGAAATAGACGCCCGGCGGACAGACAAAGCCCGGACCTTCGGTCCGGGCTTTTCTGCTTCAGGCTCCGGCAGTCCGGAATTTCAGCGCCAGGCCGTTCATGCAGTAGCGCAACCCGGTCGGCTTCGGCCCATCCTCGAAGACATGGCCCAGATGGCCGCCGCAGCGGCGGCACAGCACCTCGGTGCGTTCCATGCCAAAGGAATGGTCCGCCTTGGTGATGACCGCGTTCTTGAGCGGTTCGTAGAAGCTGGGCCAGCCCGTGCCGCTCTCGAACTTTGTGGCCGAGGAATAGAGGTCGAGATTGCAGCCGGCGCAGGAGAAGATGCCCTTGCGGTGCTCGTTCAGCAGCGGGCTGGTGCCGGCGGGCTCGGTATCGGCATGGCGCAGTACCTCATAGACCTTGGGCGGCAGGATCCTTTTCCATTCCGCGTCGGTCCGGTTCACTTCAAAGGCGCTGGCGGGCAGGCCCAGGGCGGCGGCGGCGCTGCTGCCCAGAAGAGCCTGCATGAAATGGCGGCGATGCATGGTCGTTCTCCGTCTCTGGCGCGATTATACGCAATTTCCCGCCTGTCAGTCCGCTGCGGGCGGCAAAAAGTTACATCTGGAACCTGGGCCGGACTGGGCCGTTTTCCTGGGTACCAAACCCCAGCCCCTAAAGGAGATATTAATGGACAAGGACCGTATCGAAGGCTCGGCCAAGCAGGCCAAGGGCGCCCTCAAGCAGGCGGCCGGCAAGGTTACCGGCGACAGCAAGCTTGCCGCCGAGGGCGCGGCCGACAAGCTGGCCGGCAAGGTGCAGAATGCGGTGGGCGGCGCCAAGGATGCCATCCGCGACGCGAGCCGCGACACCCGTCATTAAACCGCGGTAAACCGGAATGGCCCGGCGGCCTGTGCCGCCGGGTTTTTCTGTATATATAGCGGCGTGCTGTCGCTTGAGGGGTGGCCATGGTTTCCGCATTGAAATGGGTTCGCGCCATTTTCGTCTCGGCGCTGAACGGTATCGCCGCCTTCGTCATGGCACTCGTGCTGCTGCTGGCGGTGCTGGTGGTGGCGGCGTTGGCCTATGGCGACGGGGTTCCCGCCAATGCGGTGCTGACGCTGGACCTGCGCGAAACGCTGGCCGATTCCAGCAATGGGGAGCCGGGCCTGCTGATTCCCCAGCCGGTGACGGTGATGGACCTGGTGCTGGCGCTGGATGCCGCCCGGCGCGATGCCCGCATCAAGGGCGTGACGGTTCGCCTGGGCGACGGCGCCATCTCGCTTTCCCAGGCCGAGGAGATCGCTCCCGCCCTGGCGGCGCTGCGCCGCGCCGGCAAGTTCGTGCTGGTGCATGCCAGCGGCTTCAACGGCGCCGGGCTGGGTGACTATGTCACCGCCGCGGCGGCCGACGCCATCTGGATGCCGCCCAAGAGCCATTTCGCGCCCTCCGGCACCGGTCTGGGCGAAGTCTTCCTGCGCGGGCTGTTCGACAAGGTCCAGGCCAAGCCCGAAATCGCCAAGCGCGCCGAGTATAAAAGCGCCGCCGACATGTACATGGAAAAGGCGATGACGGCGCCCGACCGCGAGCAGCTGCAGCGCGTGGCGCAATCCACCTACGATGCCGGCGTCGCGGCCATCGCCGCTTCCCGCCGCATCGACGCCGCCGCGGTGCGCGCCGCGCTCGATGCCAGCCCCCAGCTTTCGGAGGATGCGCTCGCCGCCCACCTGATCGATCGTATCGGCTATGACGACGAAGTGGCGGCCGCGGCCCTGGCCAAGGCCGGCCCCGGCGCCAAGGTGGTCAAGATCAAGGACTATGTCCGCAGCCGCGATCCCGTCCTCAACGCACCGGTCGCGCTGGTCGAAGCCTCGGGCGAAATCCGCGACGGCACCGCCGGCGATTCCCTGTTCGGCGGCAATGGCGGTATCGCCAGCGACGACCTTTCCCGGGCGATCGACGAAGCCGCCAGGGACAGCGCGATCAAGGCGATCATCCTGCGGGTGGATTCCCCTGGGGGTTCGGTTTCGGCCTCCGACCAAATTCTCCACGCCGTGAAGAAGGCGCAAAGCCTCGGCAAGAAGGTCGTGGTCAGCATGGGGTCGGTGGCGGCCTCGGGCGGCTACTACATCTCGCTGAGCGCCGACCGGATCGTCGCCCAGCCCGCCACGCTCACCGGCTCCATCGGCGTCCTCACCGGCAAGGTCTCGGTGGACAAGAGCCTCGGCCTGGTCGGCGTCAACGCCGAACAGGTTTCCGCCGGCCGCAACGCGCTGATGGATTCGCCGCTGCAGCCCTACACGCCTGAGCAGTGGGCGGCGGTAAACCGCGAGGCCGACGTCATCTATGACGACTTCACCGCCAAGGTGGCGGCGGGCCGCAAGCTGTCGCTGGACCGGGTGCGCGATGCCGCCCGCGGCCGGGTCTGGACCGGAGCCGACGCCAAGGCCAGGGGCTTGGTGGACGAGCTGGGCGGCTTCTGGACGGCCGCAGGCATCGCCGCCCGCCTGGCAGGGGTCGACCCCGCTAATGCCAGTTTCCGGGTCTATCCCCGCCATGCCGGGATCTTTGGCGGGTTGCGGGCCTGGGCCGGAGGTGCCGAAAGCCTGCTTGAAACCTTCTCCCAGTTGCGCGTGCTGCTGGGCCTGCCGGGGGTGCGGGAGGTGATCCATGGCGCCGCCGAGGCTCCGCGCGGTGGGGTCGAGTTGCGGGCGCCGGGTCTTTCCCGACAGCCCGGCTTGTAAAATTTCACGATCGGGCCGGAAGGGTGTCACTTTGATGATGCAGCGCACCTGAAACTGTGCCAATGGCTGCGGCAAAGCTTTGCGCCCGGCGGGTGCAGGGCCACAATCCTTGCCTTGAGAGTCACGGGAGCTCCCCATCGCCACCGCCAGCACAACCCAGGAGGTCGCCGGCCTCAGCTTCGAGGCGGCGCTGCGCGAGCTGGAGACGATTGTCGGCCGGCTGGAGGAAGGTTCGGTGGACCTTGAGGATTCCATCGCCCTGTACGAGCGTGGCCAGGTCCTGAAGGCCCATTGCGAGGCCAAGCTGAAGGCGGCGGAAGGCCGCCTGGAGAAGATCGTCCTGGGCGCGTCTGGGCCCGAGGGCGCCGTCCCGGCGGACGCCGCATGAAAATTTCCACCTGCCGCAAGAGCAACAAGAGCCAAGGCGCGAGATGAGCATCCCCAACACCAAGACGCCGCTGCTGGACCAGGTGGACCTGCCGTCCGACCTGCGCAAGCTGGACAAGAGCCAGCTGCGCCAGTTCGCCGACGAGTTGCGCACCGACCTGATTGACACGGTCAGCATGACCGGCGGCCATTTCGGCTCCAGCCTGGGCGTGGTCGAACTCACCACCGCGCTGCACTATGTCTTCAACACCCCTGACGACCGCATCATCTGGGACGTCGGCCACCAGGCCTATCCGCACAAGATCCTCACCGGCCGGCGCAGCCGTATGCGCACCCTGCGCACCGGCGGCGGCCTGTCAGGCTTCACCAAGCGCAGCGAGAGCGTCTATGACCCGTTCGGCGCGGCCCATTCCTCCACCTCGATCTCGGCGGGGCTGGGCATGGCGGCGGCGCGCGACCTCAAGGGCGGCCACAACAATGTCATCGCCGTAATCGGCGACGGCTCGATGAGCGCGGGCATGGCCTATGAGGCGATGAACAATGCCGGCGCCGACAAGAACCGGCTGATCGTCATCCTCAACGACAACGACATGTCCATCGCCCCGCCGGTCGGCGCGATGAGCGCCTATCTCGCCAAGCTGGTCTCGTCGCGCTCCTATACGGGCCTGCGCAACTTCTCCAAGCGCCTGGCGCGCCGGCTCCTGCCGCGCGGCCTCTTCAAGCTGGCCCAGCGCAGCGAGGAATATGCCCGCGGCATGGCCATGGGCGGCACGCTGTTCGAGGAGCTGGGCTTCTATTATGTCGGCCCGATCGACGGCCACAATCTCGATCACCTGGTGCCGGTGCTGGAGAATGTCCGCGACACCATCACAGGCCCGGTGCTGATCCATGTCGTCACCCGCAAGGGCCATGGCTATGGCCCGGCCGAGAACGCCGCCGACAAGTGGCACGCCGTCAACAAGTTCACGGTGCTGACCGGCGAGCAGAAGAAGAGTACGCCCAAGGCCCCCACCTACCAGAAGGTCTTTGGTGAATCGCTGATCCAGGAGGCGAGGAAGGATCCGACCATCGTCGCCATCACCGCCGCCATGCCCTCGGGCACCGGCGTCGACCTGTTCGAGAAGGAATTCCCCGAACGCACCTTCGATGTCGGCATCGCCGAACAGCATGGCGTGACCTTCGCTGCCGGCATGGCGACCGAGGGCATGAAGCCCTTCTGCGCCATCTATTCGACCTTCCTGCAGCGCGGCTATGACCAGGTGGTGCATGACGTCGCCATCCAGAAGCTGCCGGTGCGCTTTGCCATGGACCGCTGCGGCCTGGTCGGTGCCGACGGCGCCACCCATGCCGGTTCCTTCGACATTGCCTATCTGACGCCGCTGCCCGGCTTCGTCATCATGGCCCCGTCGGACGAGGCCGAGCTCACGCACATGGTCGCCACCGCCGTCGCCATCGACGACCGCCCCTCGGCCATCCGCTATCCGCGCGGCGAGGGCACCGGCATCGCCCGCCCCGAGCAGGGCATTCCGCTGGAGATCGGCAAGGGCCGCATTGTCAGGGAAGGCGGCAACATCGCCATCCTGAATTTCGGCGCCCGCATGAGCGAGGTGCTGCTGGCGTCCGAGCGCCTCAATGGCTATGGCCTGTCGCCCACCATCGCCGACGCCCGCTTCGCCAAGCCGCTGGACACCGACCTGATCCGCCGCCTGGCCAGGGAACACGAAGTCCTGATCACCATCGAGGAAGGCGCGGCGGGCGGCTTCGGCGCCCATGTCATGCACTTCCTGGCGCATGACGGCCTCCTGGACCGGGGCCTCAAGGTGCGGCCCTTGACCCTGCCGGACGTGTTCCAGGACCATGACACGCCGGAAAAGATGTATGCCGCCGCCGGCCTCAACGCCGACGGCATCGTGCACACCGTGCTGTCTGCCCTGGGCCGTGGGGCGGAAGTGGTGCATCTGGCCGGGAAACTGGCCTGACAGACCTCTGTCGTCATTTCCCCGTCTGCGGCGGGTGCGTCTCGCAAGATGTGCCGCACGCGCAGTATATCGCCGCCAAGCGCGACATTGTCGTCCAGGCGCTGGCAAAAGCCGGCGTGACGGCCGAGATCGCGCCGGTCATCGAAACCCCGCCGCGCTCCCGCCGCCGCGCCGTCTTCAAGATCAAGTCGCTGCCCGAAGGCATCCATATCGGCTTCCACGCCGCCAAGACCCACACCATCGTCGACATGCATCAGTGCGATATCCTCACCCCGGGCCTCTTCGCGCTGGTGGGCGAGTTGCGCCGCCGCCTGGAGGCCGAGTTCGGCCTCGGCGAAGCCGCCGAACTGCATGTCACCGAATGCGACAACGGCTTCGACGCCGCCTTCCGCTGGAAGCGCAACCTCACGCCCAATTTGGTCGCCACCCTGTCGCGCCTGCTGGGCGGCACCGGCATCATCCGCCTGACGCTCGGCAACGAAACGGTTTTCGAAACGGCGGCGCCGCGTATCACGCTGGGCGCGGCGCAGGTGAAGCCGCCGCCGCACGCCTTCCTGCAGCCGACGCGGGCAGGGGAGGTGGCGCTGCAGGACAAAGTGCTGGCGATGACGGCGAAGGCCAAGAACATTGCCGATCTTTTCTGCGGCCTGGGCACCTTCGCCCTGCCGCTCGCCATCGGGGCCAGGGTCCATGCCGTCGAAGGCGACAGGCCGATGCTGGACGCCTTGGCTGAGGCCGCCAGGACGCCGGGACTCAAACCCGTCACCACCGAAGCCCGCGACCTTTTCAAGCGCCCGCTCACCCCGCTCGAACTGGGCGCCTTCGACGCGGTGGTGCTGGATCCGCCCCGCGCCGGGGCCGAGGCCCAGGTCCGCACCCTGGCGGTCTCCAAGGTGCGCCGTCTGGCCTATGTATCCTGTGACGCCGCCACCTTTGCCCGCGACGCGCGGCTGCTGGTTGACGCGGGCTTTACCCCCGGCGTGGTAACCCCGGTGGACCAGTTCCTCTTCTCGTCGCATATTGAACTGGTGGGGGCGTTCACGCGCTAGCCATCCTCGCTCTTCGGCAGGGTCGGTAGCGACAGCATAGCCGGTGGGTGAGGATTTCTTTCGGTGGGCACAGTTGTGAACTGGAAGCAGGCAATTGCCGCCGTCATCGCCGTCCTCGCCCTTTTGGGCGCGGGCTGGTTCGGCGCGTCGCTGCTGTTCAAGGCGCCGCCGCCGCGCCAGCCTGGCAAGCCCTTCACCGACTGGGCCGCGATCATCATCGCCGGCGACTGGCACGCCCATTCCGGCGCCCCCTCGATGGTGTTCGACAATGCCCGCCGCGCGCTGGCCAGGAAATTCATCGCCATGGGCTTCGAACCTGCCAACATCCGGCAATTCTCCGCCGCCGCGCATGACTTTCCCTATGACAATGTCCAGCAGTCGGCGGAAAGCCCGATCACCCAGGGTCTGAGCGAGGTCACCGCCCGCGCCAGGGGCGGCTGCCTGCTCTATTTCACCAGCCACGGCACGCAGGAAGGCCTCGTGATCGGCGAGCGCGTCGTCGGCCCCGCCCCACTGGCCGCCAAGATCAACCAGTTCTGCGGCGACCGTCCCACCGTCGTCATCGTCTCGGCCTGCTTCTCCGGCGTCTTCGTGCCGATGCTGCAGGGTCCCCACCGCATCGTCTTCACCGCCGCGCGCTGGGACCGCACCAGCTTCGGCTGCGGCGAGGAAAATCAGTACACCTTCTTCGATAACTGCATGCTGACCGGCCTGGACCAGGCCGGTTCCTTCCCCGTTTTGGCCGACAAGGTGAAGGCGTGCGTCAGCGCCCGCGAATTCGCCATGAACGAGGAAGAAACAAAGGCGGCTGCCACCAAGGGCCCGGTCCAGCCCGCCCTGCCGTCCGAGCCGCAATTCGTCATGGATACATCCATGGCCGGGCTTGCGTGGAAATAGCTAGGCTTCGCAGGACGCGTGCGCGGGGCTGAAGGCCTCGATGATCGGGCAGGGGCCGCGATTGGATCCCTGGCAGACATGCAGCAGCCGCTGCAGCGCCTGGCGCGAGGCTTCCAGTTCTTCGGCCTGCCGCGCCAGGGCTTCCAGCCGTTCCGTCGCCAGTGCCCGCACGCGGGTGCGATCGCGGGTGCGGTCCAGCGCCAGAAGCTCCTTGATTGTTTCCAGCGTGAAGCCGGCGCCTTGGGCCCTGCGGATGAAGAGCAGCCGCTGCAGATGGGCATCGTCATAATGACGGAATGCGGTCTTTCCGCTGACCCGGGGCACCGGCATTAGCCCGCGGCGCTGGTAGTAGCGCACGGTTTCCACACCCATGCCCGCGGCGCGGGCCAGCCTTGCAATCGTCATCCCGGTCATGGCTTGACTCCGTACCATGGTACGTACCTTAGACCATCCTTCGTCAGCAACCAAGACCAAGGAGGTC
>CAZYGO010000046.1:0-2696 GCA_964647455.1 uncultured Rhizobium sp. | reverse complement strand
AGGCCGCCAGCGGCATGGCGGCGATGGCAGCGCGGGTCAATGACGCGCTGGCGGGACAGACGCGCCGCGACGGGGCGCCCCTGCCGGCGCTGGAGATCGGCGTGGGCGTCGCCACCGGGCCGGTCATCGCCGGCGCCTTTGGCGGTCATGGCCGCATGGGCTACAGCGTCAATGGCGAGGCGGTGACGCTGGCGGGGCGCATCCAGGTGCTGTCGCATCAATATGGTCCGGCCGTGGTGGTATCGGACGCCACCCAGAAAGCCGCCGACCGCAGCTTCGCCTTCCTGGAAATAGACACGGTGGCGGCCGGCACGGGTGACCCGCCAGTGACGCTGTATGCCATCATGGGCAATCCGGTGCTGAAGGCGTCACCCAAGTTCCGGGCCCTGACCACTTTCCACGACCACATCTTCCAGGCGCTGAGGAAGCAGCAATGGCGCCAGGCCCGTGCGCTGATCGAACAATGCCGCAGGCTGTCGGGCGCCAGCCCCAAGCTCTATGACCTGCACCTCAACCGCATCGTCTTCTATGAAAGCAGTCCACCCGGGGAGAATTGGGATGGGGCCTTCCGGCCTATTCTGAAATAGCGGCGAGCCCGTAATGCGCCGCCGCAGCGCCGGTGAGCGCGGCCCACATCTGGTCGCCCCAGGAAAAGTGCCACCATTCGTCGGGATGACCGGCAAAGCCTTCCTCCACCATCAGCCAGTGCAGCAGGCGGCGGTTGGCCTGCGCTTCCTGGTCGGAGAAGGAGAAATTTCCGGTGGTGAGGTTTTCGAAGCGGTCGCGATTGGCCAGCGCCGTGACGTCATCGAACAGCGAACCCATCCAGAGCGGATCGCCATCCTTCCAGCGCAGCGTCAGATCGACGGCGCCGCCGGTGGCGTGGGGCGCGGGCGAATTCTCGTCCTGCGAGGGCGCGGCCCAGTAGCGCTCGACCTCGTCCATCAGCGCCTGGCCGGTGAGCGAGGGATCGCGGCGCCGAAGTTCGTTCGGCATCCAGCTGTCGTGGAAGAAGGCCTGCACCGCGCGCGGCCGCCAGGCATCGTAGAGGAAGAGTTCCAGCCCGGCCACGCCGGCGCGGGCATTCACCGCCGCCAGCTTTTCGCCCAGGCTCCGGCGCAGCAGCAGCCGGTCCGTCGCCCCCTCGACCGCCTGCCAGTAGGGCGGGTTGTTGGGCGTGGCGTAGAAATTGATTCCCTTGAGGCCGAAGGTGGAGGCATCCGCCATCGCTTCGCCGAACAGCGCATTGTCGCGGCGGATGGACACGCGTTGGCGGCAGCCCTTGCGGGCGGCGCGCGCGGCGGTCTGATCGCCGATCGGGCGGTGCCGCAATTGATCCAGTGCGCCGAAGATGCTCATGCGGTACCACTATCGCCATGTCACAGCCTCCTGACAAACCGGAAACCAAACCGAAAACCACCTGGACCGATGGCGGCCCCACCGGCGGCGGGGCGCAGGACAAGAGCTTCGCCTATCGCCAGTCGCGCAAGGCCTTCATTGCCGCCTGCGAGAAGTCGGGCGCCGACGTGATCGGGCGGGTGCATCCCGGCAAGGGGCCGGATGGACTGCCGCTGTTCCTCGATGCCGCCGCCTTCGGGCCGCGGCTGGCCGAGACCGGCGTGCTGGTAGTGGCCTATGGCGCGCCGGGCGCGGCGGTGCTGCAGGCCCTGCTGGCGGCGGGGACGGCGAAGCGCCTGCCAGCCGGCACCCGGCTGGTGCTGGTGCATGGCGCCGACCCGGCGGCCTTTGCCTGGAACGATGCCGGCCACAGCGATGCCGCCTGGGAGAAGAGGATGCTGACGGCGGTGGTGGCGGAGGATCTGCGCCAGGCCCGGCGGCTGGCGGTGGTCGGGCTGGGAGCAAGTCCCGTGCTGGAGGCGCCGAAAGGGACGCAGTTGCGCCAGGTCGCCGTCACGCCCGGCGGCGCGGCCAAGGCGGCCATCGAGGCCGTCATCGGCAAGGCATGAAATTTCGGCAACCGCCAGGACCCGGCTTGCACCGGTCATGGAACCAGCGGAAACTTTTGCCGAAATTCATCAACGGGGAGTCGCCATGCGCAAGATTCTGCTTCTGGCCGCCATTGCCGCCATCGCCACCGCCGGTTCGGCCATGGCCGCCAACACGGCCCAGCAGGACGTGATGAAAAGCTGCTCGGCCAAGTGGACCGCCATGCCCGCCGCCGACAAGGCCAAGACCAAGCGCCCGGACTTCATGTCCGACTGCATGAAGGCGCCGGCCGCCAATGCCATGGCCATGAAGCCCGCCGCCGCCGGCAGCATGACGATGACGGCCAAGCCGGCCGCCGGCTCGATGGCCAAGCCCGCCAACACCATGATGATGCAGTCCGCCGCCAGCGGCTCCATGGCCAAGCCCGCAGCGGGCGGCGGCCAGGCCAAGTGCAAGGACGGCACCACCGTCACCTACAAGAACCGGCAGGGCACCTGCTCGGGCCATGGCGGCGTCGCCACCTGGCTGTAAATCGCGGATTACAAACGCGGAACGGGCCCGGCTTTGCAAGCCGGGCCCGTTTTCTTTATAGCCTTGCGGAGCGCGGCCAGGAAAAGTGGACTTCCGGTTTTCCGTCCGGCCGCGCGACCAATAAATAAGCGCTGCACCCGTAGCTCAGCTGGATAGAGTGCTGCCCTCCGAAGGCAGAGGTCATAGGTTCGAATCCTATCGGGTGCGCCATTTGTCTT
>CAZYGO010000045.1:0-8468 GCA_964647455.1 uncultured Rhizobium sp. | reverse complement strand
AACGGAAGCGGCGGTCCTCGATGGCGATGAACGCGTTGGGGACATAGTCAGGCAGCTGCGCCACCGCGATCATGTCGCCCTGGGTGAGGCCGCGCCGCGCCACAAGCCGGCCGCGATCGTCCAGGATGGTGACGTCCTGCGAAGGCCCCTTGGCCATCAGGTTGCGCACATCGGGCAGGCCGGAAATGAAATGCGAGAAGATCACCGCGCCGAAGATCAGGCCCCAGATGACGAACATCGCCAGGATGAAGGGCCAGCTGGATTTGCGGCCGCGCACCGGCTTTTTCCGTGCGGGCGGCGGGGCATCCTCGTTCCCGCCGGCGGGCGCGCCGCCGCGCTTGCCGGGCGGCGGGCCGTTGCGCTTCCTGGGGGCGGGCTTTCCCATCCCGCCATCTAAGGGCGCAGGTGGTTAACAGCCGTTAAATATTGGATTCCGTGGCTCGAGCCCGCAACGGATGCGGGGCTCGCGGTTCCACGATTTTCAGGCACAAAGCCTGTAGCCGCCGTCTTCCGTCAGCAGGATCGGCGAATCCGGATCGGTCTCGATCTTCTTGCGCAGGCGGTAGATATGGGTCTCCAGCGTGTGGGTGGCGACCTGGGGGCCATAGCCCCAGACCTCGCCCAGCAGGGTCTGGCGCGGAACGATGCCGGTGGCGGTGCGCAGATAGCGCAGGATATCGGTCTCCTTCTCGGTGAGGCGGATGCGCCGCTCGCCCTCCACCAAGAGCTTGGCCGAGGGATGAAAGTCGTAGGGCCCGATGCGGAACGGCGCGGCGCCACCGGGATGGGCTAGCAGCCGCCCCAATGCCTGCACCAGCGCGGCGATGCGAAACGGCTTGGCGAGCCGCGTCAGTCCGTCGCCGATTTCCGCCCGCTCCGCCGCCGTCAGGAGCAGGATCGGGGCGCTGAAGCCGTCTTCCTCCAGCGCATGCGCCACCATGGCGCCATCCTCGCCGCCGAGGGCCTCGTCGATCACGGCAAAGGCGAACAGGCATTCGCCGGCCAGGGCGCGCGCTTCCTCAAGGCCCGACGCCATGGCGACCTCGCTGCCTTCGGCGCCGGCCAGCTGCACGGCCAGCTGGTCGCGGAAGATGCCGGGTGCGGCGATCAGGAGGGCCTTGGGACGCATGGCGCGATTCTAGTCAGCCACGGCCGCGCCGGCAATTTCTGCCGGGTGGCTCGCCTTGAAACCCTGCGATTCCCCGGCTTTCGGGCTGGCGCGGCGCTTGCTTGGAAACATCCGATGCCCGCACCGACCTTCCTGCAAGTTGCCGCCAACACCCAGGCCATCCGCCAGGCCCAGGCCGCGCCTGCCGCGCAGGACGCGCCTGCCACGCCGAATGCGAAAGGCGGCTTTTCGCTCGACACCGCCTTTCACGACCTGCTCGATATCGTCAATCCGCTGCAGCACCTGCCGGTGGTGGGCACGCTCTATCGCGCCATCAGCGGCGACACGATCGGCACGGTGGAGAAGATCGCGGGCGACGCACTTTATGGCGGCCTGTGGGGCGCGGTCGGCGCCGTCGCCGACACCGCCTTCGAGGCCGTCACCGGCAAGGATTTCGGCGCCACGGTGCTGGCCTTCGCCGAGGACACGCTCGGCCTTGGCCACAAGGATGCGCCGGTCGCGGTGGCGGCGAACACGCCTGCCGTCACACCGCGGGCGGAAGGCATCAAGGCCGATGACGCCGATGTCCTGGCCTTCGGCAATGCCCTGGCCGCCAAGGGCGTGGACAATGTCCTGGCGTCGCGGGCGATGTACGCCTATCGCCGCAGCCAGGGGCTTCTTCCGGCCGCCCTGAACTAGGCTATAAGCCGTTCATGGACCTGACCGTCAGGATGCAGGGCGATCACGCCATGCTGGACTGGGGCGCCGGCGCGCGCCGCGCCGCCATCGGCCCTGGCGGCATCGGCGTCAAGCAGCGCGAGGGCGACGGCATCACACCGCGCGGCCGTTTCGCCGTGCGCGAGATTTTCTACCGCGCCGACCGCCTCGCCCCGCCCGATGTGCAGCTGCCGCTGCGCGCCATCGCCCCGGATGACGGCTGGTGTGATGCGCCGGAAGACGTCAATTACAACCGCCCGGTAAAGCTGCCCTATCGCGCCAGTGCCGAAAACATGTGGCGCGACGATGCGCTCTACGATCTGGTGGCGGTGATGGGCTACAATGACGATCCGGTGGTGCCTGGCAAGGGCAGCGCCATTTTCCTGCATGTGGCACGGAGCGTCGGCGGGAGCCGGAGCGACAATTTAAAAGAGCCGGATTACGCCCCCACCCATGGCTGTGTCGCGCTGGCCTTCGCCGATCTGCTGGCGGCGCTGGAACAGCTTCAGCCCGGCGATGCGGTGGTGGTGGAATAACGCCTTTCTCCAAAGATCGCGGTACCCACGCGCACATGGGTGGCGCCGAACTTGATCGCCAGCTCGAAATCCCCGCTCATCCCCATGCTGAGCTGCGTCAGGCCCAGATCGCGCGCGCGTTTCAGCAGGAAGGCGAAGTGCGGCGCCGCATCGTCGCCCGCGGGCGGGATGCACATCAGCCCTTCCACCGGCAATTCCAGCGCGCCGGCCTGCGCGAACAGCGCATCGAGATCGGCGGGCAGCACGCCGGCCTTTTGCGGCTCCTCGCCGGTGTTGACCTGGATGAACAGGCGCGGGCACGGGGTGCCTTTGTCGCGCTCCACCGCCAGGGCGTCGGCCAGCTTCGGGCGGTCCAGGGTTTCGATCACCTCGAAAAGCCCCATCGCCTCCCGCACCTTGTTGGTCTGCAAGGGGCCGATCAGGTGCAGCTCCAGGTCGGGATGGTCGCGCCGGAGCGCCGGGAATTTCCCGGCCGCCTCCTGCACCCGGTTCTCGCCGAAAATGCGCTGCCCCGCCGCCATCGCGGCGCGCACGCCCTCTTCGTCCACCGTCTTGCTGACCGCCACCAGATGGGTGGCGGGCGCGGGCGCGATTGCGGCCTTTCGCGCCGCTGCGATGCGGGCCAGAATGGCGGCCAGATTTTCCGGGATGCTCATGACGTATGCCTGATTTTGTGGCGAAACTAGCAAGGCAACAGCGGCGTCTCAACAATGCGATGCCCCTGGTGCTGTTCACCGACGACAGCGGCCGCGACTGGAAAGCTGCCGCGCGCCGCCTGCCGCGCGGCAGCGCCGTCGTCATCCGGGCCCGCGATGACAAAGCCCGCGCCGCGCTGCTTGAACGCCTGTCGCCACTGCCGGGCCTGACGCTGCTGGTTGCCGGCGATCCGGCGCTGGCCGCTGCCGCCGACGGCCTGCACCTGCCCGAAGCGCGGGCGCGGGAGGCGGGGCATTGGCGCGCCCGGCATCCGGACTGGATCATCACCGCCAGCGCCCATTCGCTGCGCGCCCTGATGGGGCTGGCGCATCTCGATGGGGCGTTCCTGTCGCCGGTCTTCGCCACCACCAGCCATCCGGGCGCCGTAGCTCTGACGCCCGTACGCGCCGCCTTCGTCGCCGCGCATGCGGCCGTGCCGGTCTATGCATTGGGCGGCGTGGAGGCGCGCAACGCCGCACGGCTGGCGCCGGCCTTCGCCGGCATCGCCGCCATCACCGCCCTGGCTATTGGGGACGGGTACGCAGGCTGAGATGCAGGAACAGCGCATCCAGCGACAACCTTTTTGAGCCGTCATAGAAGGCGCCGCTGTCGCGGCCATAGATCAGATGCTGCCAGCCGACCGAGGCCAGCACGCTGTCGCTGAAGGTGCGGGCAATCTGCGCTTCCAGGCCGTTCAGTCCGATGCGGGCATTGCCCGCGACGCGGCCGGCGACGCCGGTGCCATATTCCAGCGAGGCGTTCCAGCCGTCATAGGAGGCGCCGCCGCTGACATGCACGATGCGGGTGGTGCCGCCCGCATAGCTGCGATTGATGTCGAAGGCATAGGCATTGGTCGAATGCCAGGCCCCGCCCAGCGAGAAGGTGACGGCGTCCGTCACCGCGTAATCGCCGCGCAGGCCGGCGGCATAATCGCTCACCCCTTCCTGGCCCGGCAATTTGTGCTCGGCCCGGCCGAAGGAGGCTCCGCCATAGGTGGAAATGCTCAAGGGCCCGAAACTGTCGGAATATTGCAGCGCTCCTTCCCACATGTCGGCCTGGCGCCCCGGCACCTGCGGCCCCGCCGCCAGGAAAGGCAGCACATTCTTGCCTTCGCTGGGCGCGAAGGAGAGCGAGAAGCGGATGCCCATGCCAAGGAACTGGGAGAGGTCGGGGCTTTCATAGACCAGCTTGGCGTAGTTGGACGATGGCCCGCCCGGCGTGCGCAGGGTGAGGATGTTGGCCACCGCGGCGCCATTGCCGTCACGGAAGAAGGTGACGCTGGGATCGTTGAGCGACACCGCCGTGTCGGCCACCGGCCCGGCCACGCTCAGGGCGGCGCTGGCGCCGTCCACCAGGCCGATCCGCACGGTGCCCAGACCCGTGCGCGCCTCGCCATAGAGCTTTTCGGTGAGGTCGCCGTCATAGCGGCCGAAGGACAGGCGGTCATGCACCGCCAGGGTGGTGTTGAGGCTGAGGCTGAGGCCGGTATCGTCGGTCCGTTGCAGCCGGGCGCTCAGCTTGGCGACACCGGCGATGTCGGCGGCCGAGCCCGGCTGGTCGGCCCGGAACAGGGCGCCGCGCGCCGCCGCGCCCAGGATCAGGTCGGCATCGCCCACCGGCAGGGTCAGCGGTTCCAGGGTCTGGGCCCGGGCCGCTGTCGCCAGCCCCAGCATTGCCAGAACCATCATCTCTTTGCGCACGCCGCGTTTCCCCTTAAGCCCTTCCACCATAAGCCGAACCGGCCCCGGCGGTGCAAGGGGCGCGCCGTTGCGCGCGCCATCCCCCGCCGCTATAAGCCCGTCTCAGGCGGGGCGCCATCCGGCAGAGCCGGTCAGATGTAAGGGTTAAGTCGAGCCGATGCGAATTCTGCCTGTTCTGCTGTGCGCCGGCCTGCTGGCCGGTTGCAGCTCCTCCTCCGACGATTCCTCCCGCTTCATGGAAGACAATCCCACGGCCATCGCCGGCACGTCGGGACGAGTCACGCTGGGGGTGAATACCTTCCTCTGGCAGGCGACGCTGGACACGCTGTCGCCGCTGCCGCTGGCTTCGGCCGATCCCTTTGGCGGCGTCATCATCACCGACTGGTATTCCACCCCCGCCTCGCCGGACGAGCGGCTGAAGGTGACCGCCTACATCATGGACCGCACGCTGCGCGCCGACGGCCTCAAGCTGGTGGTGTTCCGCCAGACGCGCGCCAACGGCGTGTGGAGCGATGCCCAGCCCAACCCCGACACGGCGCACAAGCTGGAAGAGGTGGTGCTGACCAAGGCGCGCGAACTCCGCCTCGCCACCATGAGCACGTCGAACAAGTAAGGCTTCATGGCGCGCTACAACGCCAAGGAATCGGAAAAGCACTGGCAGAAGGTCTGGGACGACAGGCAGTCCTTCCTGACCCCCGCCCATTCCGACAAGCCCAAATGCTATGTGCTGGAGATGTTCCCCTATCCCTCGGGGCGCATCCACATGGGACATGTCCGCAACTACACCATGGGCGACTGCCTGGCCCGCTTCCGCCGCGCCCAGGGTTATAGCGTGCTGCATCCCATGGGCTGGGATGCCTTCGGCCTGCCGGCGGAAAACGCCGCCCGCGACAAGGGCGTCAGCCCCCGCGAATGGACCTATGACAACATCGCGCACATGCGCGCGCAGCTGAAGATGATGGGCCTGTCCATCGACTGGACCCGCGAATTCGCCACCTGCGATCCGGCCTATTACCACCAGCAGCAGAAGCTCTTCCTCAAGTTCCTCGAGGCCGGTTTCGTTTATCGCGGCGAAGCCGATGTGAACTGGGACCCGGTGGACATGACCGTGCTCGCCAACGAGCAGGTGATCGACGGGCGCGGCTGGCGTTCCGGCGCGGTGGTGGAACGCAAGAAGCTCAGCCAGTGGTTCTTCCGGATCACCCAGTTCGCGCCCGAGCTGCTCGACGCCCTGGAGACGCTGGACCGCTGGCCGGAAAAGGTCCGGCTGATGCAGAAGAACTGGATCGGCCGCAGCGAGGGCCTGAAGTTCCAGTTCACGCTTTCGGACGCGCGGCAGCTGGATGTCTTCACGACGCGGCCCGACACGCTGTTCGGCGCCTCCTTCGTGGCGCTGTCGCCCGACCATCCGCTCACCCAGGAACTGGCGGCGGGCAACTCCGCGCTGCAGGCCTTCATCGCCGAGTGCCGCAAGACCGGCACGGCGGAAGCGGAAATCGAGAAGGCGGAGAAGCTGGGCTTCGATACCGGCCTCACCGCCGCCCATCCCTTCGACGCGAACTGGCACCTGCCGGTGATGGTGGCGAATTTCGTGTTGATGGGCTACGGCACCGGCGCCATCTTCGGCTGTCCGGCGCACGACCAGCGCGACCTGGACTTCGCCCGCAAATACGGCCTGCCGGTGACGCCGGTGGTGGTGCCGCAAGAAGCCGACGCGGCCAGCTTCAAGATCGCAAACGAGGCCTATACCGGCCCCGGCAGGCTGGCCAATTCGCGCTTCCTCGACGGCATGAGCGTCGAGGATGCCAAGAACGAAGTGGCGTCGCGGCTGGAACGGGCCGGCATCGGCAGCCGCACGGTGAATTACCGCCTGCGCGACTGGCTGGTGTCGCGCCAGCGGCCCTGGGGCTGCCCGATCCCGGTCGTGCATTGCGAAAAATGCGGCATGGTGCCGTTGCCGCAAAGCGCCCTGCCGGTGCTGCTGCCCGAAAGGATCGATTTCTCGCGCACCGGCAATCCCCTGGACCGCGACCTTGCCTGGAAGAACACGACCTGCCCCACCTGCCAGGGGCCGGCGGTGCGCGACACCGACACGCTCGATACCTTTGCCGACTCCTCCTGGTACTTCCTGCGTGTCTGCGATCCGGCGTCGCAGGAACCCGTGAACCGCCAGGCCGCCGACTACTGGATGGCGGTGGACCAGTATATCGGCGGCATCGAGCACGCCATTCTGCACCTGCTTTACGCCCGCTTTTTCACCCGCGCCCTGAACCGGCTGGGGCTGGTGGGCGTGCAGGAGCCGTTCGCCGGTCTGTTCACGCAAGGCATGGTCTGCCACGAGACCTACAAGAACGCGGCGGGCGAATGGGTTTCGCCCGACGAGATCGAGAAGCGCGACGGCAAGGCGTTCCTCAACGGCACCGACATGCAGGTTGCGGTCGGGCCGTCCGAGAAGATGTCCAAGTCCAAGAAGAACGTGATCGCGCCCGAAGGCATCATCGATGAATACGGCGCCGACACGATCCGCTGGTTCATGCTGTCGGACACCCCGCCCGAGCGCGATATCGAATGGACCGATGCCGGCGCCGAAGGTTGCTGGCGTTTCGTCCAGCGGGTGCATCGGCTGGTGACGGAAGCCGAGGGCCTGGCGCCCCCCGGCACCGTGCCCGCCGCCGCGGACACGCCCTCGAAAACACTGCGCCAGGCCACCCACAAGGCCATCGCCGCCGTCACCGATCATCTCGGGGGACTGCGCTTCAACAGCGCCGTCGCCCAGCTCTATATCCTGGCCAACGCCATCCAGGACGGCGCCGCCGCCAACCCCGCCGTCCGCCGCGAGGCGCTGGAGGCGCTGGTGCTGCTATCGGCGCCGATGATGCCGCACCTGGCGGAGAGCTGCTGGCAGGCGCTGGGCCACACCGCGCTGGTGGTGGAAACCCCCTGGCCGAAGCATGACGACGCCCTGCTGAGAAGCGACATGGTCGTCTATCCGGTGCAGGTGAATGGCAAGCGCCGGGCGGAATTCAGCATTTCCAATGCCGCGGACCAGGCAACCATCGAGAAAATGGCGCTGGAGCAGGAAGGCGTCGTGCGGGCGCTCGAGGGCAAGGCGCCCAAGAAAGTCATCGTAGTTCCGGGGCGCATCGTTAATATCGTCGCATGAATTCTTCTTCCCCCCGCCGCCCTTCGCACGCCACCGCGCTTCGCGCGCGCAAGGGCGGCAGGGCAGGGCTCCTCATCGCGTTGTGCGCTTTGGCTTCTGCCTGCGGTTTTCAGCCCATGTATGGCCCCAGCCTGTCGCCGCAGCTGGCCAGCATCTATGTCGAGCCGATGCCCGAGCGCGACGGCTATGAATTGCGCAACAGCCTGATCGACCTTCTGGGTTCGGACGGGCGGACGACGGGCAAACGCTACCGTCTCGCCATCACCCTGAACGAAAGCAACCAGGGCGTGGCGCTGCGCAACGACGCCGCCATCACCCGCTACAACGACACACTGGCGGCCAATTTCGTCCTCACCGACCTGTCGGGCCGCACGATCCTGGAAGGCAGCCAGACCGGCCTGACCGCCTACAACGTCACCTCTTCGCCCTATGCAACCCTGGCGGCGCAGCAGGATGCCGACAAGCGCGCCGCCCAGGATATCGCCCAGCGCATCCGCCTCGACCTTGCCGCATACTTCCGGCGGCAGCGGCGATGATCGTCAAGAGCC
>CAZYGO010000044.1:0-3168 GCA_964647455.1 uncultured Rhizobium sp. | reverse complement strand
CCGGTTCGGCCCTGGACACGCTGAAGTCGCCGCTCATCCGCCGCTTCGGCCAGGCGCGGCGGCTCACCGCCCCGCCTTGCGTGCTGGTGCTGGACGGCCCGCGCAGCCCGCAGAGCAGCACCGCCATCCGCGCGGGCGCCTTGCGGCCCGTCTTGGAGCCGCGCCTGATCGCGTGATAAAAGCGTCCCGAAAGCCGGAGTAGAGACCCTGACAGCCAAGACAGCCCCCGCGAAGAAGAAAGCCGCTTCCAGGCCGAAAAAGGTTCCCGCAAAGAAGAAGCCGGCCGCGGCCAAGGCGCCGCCGCAGAGCGAGCTTCTCAAGCGCGTCCTGGCCTCGCTGGAGGACGACAAGGCCGAGAACATCGTCACCGTCAGCCTGGAAGGCCGTTCGGCCCTGGCGGATGCGGCGGTGATCGCTTCCGGCCGTTCGTCGCGCCATGTCGCCGCCATCGCCGAGCATCTCTCGCGCCGGCTGAAGGAAGGCGGCTATGGCACCCGGCCGGTGTCGGGCGCCGCCACCGGCGACTGGGTGCTGGTCGATGCCGGCGATGTCATCGTCCATGTCTTCCGCCCCGAAGTGCGCGACTATTACGACCTGGAAGGCATGTGGAACGTCGCGTCCCCGGCACGGGGATGAGACTTTGGATTGTCGCGATCGGTCACGCCAAGGGCACGCCGGAAGGCGCGCTGGTGGAGGATTTCATCGGGCGGGCCCAGAAGATGGGGCGCGGCATGGGATTTCCCGCCGTCACGGTCGAGGAGCTGCCGGTGTCCCGCGCCCGCGATGCCGCCCTTCGCATGAAGGAAGAGGGCGAGCGCCTGGCCGACCGCCTGCCGGACGGCGCCCATCTGGTGCTGCTGGACGCCAGGGGCAAGGGCATGACCTCGGAGGATTTTGCCGATTTCCTGGGGGCGCTGCGCGATGCCGGCACGCGCGATCTGGCGTTCGTGATCGGCGGCCCTGACGGGCTGGGCGCATTGCCGGGAAAGAAATCAGGCCGCAGCCTGGCCTTCGGGCCGCAGACCTGGCCGCATCTGCTGGCGCGGGCGCTGCTGGCCGAACAGGTCTACCGGGCCATGACCATATTGGCCGGACATCCGTATCACAGGGCTTGATTGGCTCGAGCGCCGCAGCGGGCGGTAGCGACAGCGTCGTCCGCCGCGGCGCGACCCTCCGCTAGGTACCGGAGGGGGTTCGTCTAAAGAACGGCCTTAGGCGCCGTTCCCGCAGAACTGCTCGCGCACGGTGCAATCGCCCGCGCCGGAAGCCTGGCACTGGGCCAGGCCCAGGGCGGCGGCCTGGAACTTGTCGCCCTCGGTGATGACATAGGACTGGCGGGCCTGGCCGCTGGTGACCAGCGAGCCGCAATTACCGTTGAGGCTGGCCTTGACGACGCAATTGGCGCCGCCCGACTTGGCGCACTCCGCCAGCGAACGGCGGGTGGCGCTTTCCGGATCGTGGAAACCCCAGGCGGCGCCATAGATGCCGGAATCCACGCTCATGGCGATGGCGCCGAACGGGCCGGGCTTGGCCGCGATCTCGGGCCGGGGCTTGAGATAGATCCAGGAGGCATAGAAAACCGCCGCGAACAGGGCCAGCAGCAGAACACCAAAAAACTTCGTCTTGCGATCGCCGATCATGGCAACCTTCCTTCACTCCAATTCCGGACGGGTAAGCTTCAAGGGGCGTGCCAGCCGCAACGGCCGCTTCCTGGCCCGGATCGGGACAAAGGCCGGCTGGCAACGCTTCCTTAACCATGTTCGACGATGCTAACTGCGTCTCAATGGGACCATGTACCCATGGAAATCAAAGGTCCGGGCCGGGTCGAAACCGCGGCCATCCGGCGCAAGGCCGGCAGCAGCAGCCAGAGCGGCTTCACCGTCTCCGATCCGGCGGAAGCCCATGGCGGCATCGTGGCCGGGCCAGGCCCGATCGCGGCGCTGGATTCCATCCTGATGCTGCAGGGCATGGACGATTCCACCGACGGCCGCGCCAAGGGCCAGGCCCATGGCGAGCAGCTGCTCAACCTGCTGGACGCGGTGCGTGACGGCCTCCTGGCCGGCGGCATTCCCCGCTCTACCCTCAACAAGCTGGCGGTGGCGGTGACGCGCCGCCATGACGCCTTTGCCGACCCCCGGCTGCAGGACGTGCTGGACCAGATCGAACTGCGCGCCCATGTCGAACTGGCCAAGCTCGAGGCGCTCGACAAGCGGGTCGCCTAGAGCCCCTGGAAGGGCACGAAGCCGCCGAAAATCATGCGCTTGCCGTCAAAGGGAATGGCGCCTTCCCAGCGCTTCATGCGCGGGTCTTCCATCGACTTGCTGTTGCAGGCGTCGCGGATTTCGCGGCTGGGGTAGACCACCCAGGCGAAGACCACCAATTCATCGTCGCGGGCCTGCACCGCGCGGGGAAACGAAGTCAGCGTGCCATAGGGCACGTCGTCGCCGACGCATTCGACATAATCGGTGGCGCCAAGCTCGCGAAAAATGACTTCGACGGTGCGCGACATTTCCTTATAGTCCTCCAGCCGGTCCTTCGGCACGGGGACGATGAAACCTTCGACATAGGCCATGGCGCTTCCTCTTTTGACGGGCGCAGCCTAGCCAAAGAAAAAGGGCGGCACCACGGCCGCCCCTTCCTGAAGCCCTGGATTCCCGTCTCAGACGCCCAAAAGAAGGCGCTGCGGGTCTTCGAGATTCTCTTTTACCCGCACCAGGAAGGTGACGGCCTCGCGGCCATCGACCAGGCGGTGGTCGTAGGACAGCGCCAGATACATCATCGGGCGGATCTCGATTCTGTCGCCAATCGCCATCGGGCGGGGCTGGATCTTGTGCATGCCCAGGATGCCGGACTGGGGCGCGTTGAGGATCGGGGTGGACATCAGCGAGCCGAAGACGCCGCCATTGGTGATGGAGAAGGTGCCGCCCTGCAGCTCTTCCAGCTTAAGCCGGTTGTCGCGGGCGCGGGCGCCGAAATCCACGATCGCCTTCTCGATGTCGGCCAGCGACAGCATGTCGGCGTCGCGCACCACCGGCACGACCAGGCCGCGCTCGGTCGAGACCGCGACGCCCAGATCGTAATGGTTCTTGTAGATGATGGTGTCGCCTTCGATCTCGGCATTGATCGCCGGCAGTTCCTTCAGGGCCGCGACGCAGGCCTTGGCGAAGA
>CAZYGO010000043.1:0-2806 GCA_964647455.1 uncultured Rhizobium sp. | reverse complement strand
CCGCGACCGCGGCCCCCGTCGCAACGGCGCCGCGTGCCGCGGCGGCGGCCGATCCGGATGCGCCCCCCACCAGCGATCCGGCGCCCGGCCAGACGGCGGCCGGCGTGGCCCAGGCGGCGGCCGATGCGCCGCCGACCAGCGATCCGCCCAGCGCCGCGCCTGCGGCAACCCAGACGGCATCCGCCACCGCGAACACGGCGCCGGCGGCCTCTGCCCAGCCGGCCGTGCCGCCGACCGTGGCCCGCAACTATCCCCTGACGCCGGACGGCAATGCGCGTTTCCTGGCCGAGTATGCCGCCCGCCCCGACGTGAAGCGCCTGGAAGGCGGCGTGCTCTATCGCGTGCTGCGCGCCGCCGAGCCCAAGGCGAACGGGCCGATCGAGCGCGGCGACACCGTCACGGTCACCTATCGCGGCTGGCTGATCGACGGCACCAGCTTCGACCAGACCAAGCCCGGCAGCCCCGTTCTGTTCACGCTCAATGGCGTGATCCCCGGCTGGCGCACCGCGCTGATGAAAATGAAGGTGGGCGATCTGTGGGAGATCGTTGTGCCATCCGACCAGGCCTATGGCGTGGAAGGAAGGCCGGGGCGCATTCCGCCCAACCAGACCCTGATCTTCGTGGTCAGTCTGGCGAAAGTCGAATACGCGGGCTGACACCGGCCGCATCTCCCCTGCGGGAACTTTAGGCGCGGGTAATGGTTACATTGCCCGCGAGGGTGCAGGCGCGGGCACGCAGTGCGCGCGTCACAACCGCAGGGAGATTGATGATGAAGACCGTCAGGATGGCCGGGTTTGCCGGCCTGTTTTGCCTGGGCGCCGCTATGCCCGCATTGGCCGCCTGGGATTCGCTGGGCTCGGTGGACGTTTCCGGGCGCGGCGCCATGGGCCGGCCCGGCATGATGATGCGCGGCATGGACCGCGACGCCCGCAATTTTGATCTCGGCGGGCCGGTGGAACGGATCGCATTACGCGCCGAACGCAGCGACATCGACTGCCGCTCGGTGATGGCACGGTTCGGCAATGGCAACCGCCGCGACATCTTCCACGGCCTGCTTCGCCAGGGCCGCAGCGCCAATATCAATCTGCCCGGCCGCGGGCGCGACCTCAACGGCCTGGTTTTCAACTGCTCCGCCCGGGACTATGGCGGCGGCGTCATCCGCATCAGCGCCGATATCGGCCGTTACCGCGATGACTGGATGCGCGGCCCCAACTGGCGTTCCACCTGGTCCCGGATGTTCAATTGGGGCAGCAATGCCGTCAATGACTGGCGCCTGATCGGCACCGAGAGCTTCGAGGGCCGCCGCGACAGCGAGCGGGTCTTCACCGGCTGGCGCGGCGTCAGCGCGGAGTCAGTGGCGCTGATGCCGCTGGAAGCCGACGCCCGCTGCAGTCGAGTCGTTGCGCGCTTCGGCAATGGCCGCGACCAGATGCTGAACGTCAACAATGGCGATCTGCTGCGCCGGGGCATGTACTACAAACTCGACCTGCCCGGCCGCACCCGCGATCTCACCAGTCTTTCGCTGCGCTGCAGCCCGCAGGGAGCATCGCGGGTTTCCATCCGGATCTTTACCGGCCGCTGATCCACCGCGGGTGACTGCACGAAAGGCCCGGCAAATGCCGGGCCTTTTGCCTTTGGCGGGCCTGTCGATCTCGCTTTCGGCTTGCCGTCGGCGCGAAAATCAACCATCAAGCGGGTGCCTCGACAAACCAGGTTTTGCCAATGATCCGTTATCTGGGTCTTGCGATCCCCTTGCTTGCGGTTGCCACCGCCGCGGCCGCCGATCCCATGCCGGCGACGGCCGACACCATGCTGCGGGCAGCCGCCGCCAAGAGCGACGCGGTTCTGGCCGGGACCGCCGACCTCGCCAAGAAGTCCTTCCCCAAATCGGCGCGCGAAATAGACACCCTGGTCAAGCAGCTGCGTGCCACCGCCGACCGGCGCCGGCAGGAAAAGCTGAAGCATCTGGGTCTGCTGCGGGGCTGGAAAGGTCATGGCCAGGTGGGCGGCTCGGTCACCAGCGGCAACACCCGCTCCACCGGCCTGGCGGCAGGGCTGGACTTTTCCCGCGACGGCCTGAAATGGACGCATGCCTTCAATGCCAGCTTCGACTATCAGCGCGACAATGGCGTGGAAACCAAGAGCCGCGCCTTTGCCAGTTACCAGGCCAATTACCGCTTCAGCGACCGGCTTTATCTGCTGGGCCTTACGAGCTGGGAAGCCAACCGCTTTTCCGGTTTCGACAAGCGCGTCATCGAATCGCTGGGGTTCGGCGTTTCCCTGCTCCGCACCCCCCGGATGACGCTTTCGCTGGAAGGCGGTCCGGCCATGCGCCAGACCGAATTTGTCGCCACCAGAGCCAAGGACACGCTCGCCGGGCGCGCTGCGGTGAATTACGCCTGGTCGCTGATGCCCAATCTCAAATTCAGCGAGAACATGTCCTATTACAACGAGGATCGGGACGGTACCTTCACCTCGAACACCGCGCTGACCATGGGGCTGATAGGCTCGCTGTCGGTGCAGGCCTCCTACCTGGCGCAGTATGAAAGCACGCCCGTGAACGCCGCGCCGCACCGTTACAACAGCACGGCGCGCACCACCCTGGTCTATTCCTTCTAGGGTCTATTCCGGCGCGCGCAGATAAGGCTCGACGACGCCATTGTACTTGATTGTCATGGCATTGCCGTGCCGGTCGACGGTCTTGCCGACGGCAAGACGAACCCAGCCTTCACTGACGCAATATTCCTCGACATAGTTCTTGTCGGCGCCGTTGAAGCGGACCCCCACCCCCCCGGGGCGCAACAAC
>CAZYGO010000042.1:0-9580 GCA_964647455.1 uncultured Rhizobium sp. | reverse complement strand
GCCTCCATGTTGGAGCCGATCATGAAGAAGGTGGCGGGAACGTGCTTGGCCTTGAGGATGTCCAGCAGCTGGGGCGTCCATTGCGGATCGGGACCGTCATCGAAGGTGATGGCCAGCTTTTTCGCCGCCGCCCCCATCTGGCGAATCACGTAATTGGTGGGCAGCGCCGTGTAGCGCTCGTCCACGATATCGCCGGTCCGCACATCGAAGGTGAGATCGCGGGCCCCCGCGCTGGGGTCGGATTCCACCCAGAGAATCTCGCCTTGACCGGGGGAATAGGAAAATTCATCGGGCGCGATGTGCCGCAGCGATTGCGGCGCCGGCAGATTGTACGGCCGCTGCAGCAGCGCGCTGATCGAGGGGTCTTCCATCCCCAGCCGCCAGAAGCCGTATCCCGCGGGCTGATAGGGGTCGGCGGCGTGGATCTGGTTGAAAGCCGTGACGGCATCGAGGAACCAGACGTCATGCTCGCCGTCCACATCCTCGTAGCGAAAGTGCGGATTGTTGCTGGCATGGTCGAAGGCGACCTTGGCGCCGGCATCGCGCGCCCATACCATTGCTTCGCTGAACTGAAGCTGGGTCGCCGCCGATCCGCCCTTGAGCCAGTCAAAGCCGTAATTGGCGAGCAGAATGATGGTGGCGGCAGGGTTGAGCGCCGCCATCCGCTTGTCGAGGTTGGCCTCGTACCAGCCCTGGCTCGCGATCGGGCCGGCATCGCCGGTGACGTAATGCTCGTCCAGCGCCATCAGGATGGTGTAGTCCACCACGCTGGCGAAGCTGGCCAGGGGCCAGTGGTCATCGTCGAAGGGCGCGGTCACCGCCACGATCCAGCCATGGCCGGCAAAGCTGGCGGACAATTCCGCCAGGAACAGCTTGAGGTTGCCATAGGCGTCGCGCGGGACTTCCTCGAAGTCCACCACCACACCCTGCAGCCGGTTGGCGGCAACGAAAATATCCAGCTGCTGGATCAGCGCGGCGCGTCGGTGGCTGTCGGCCAGCAGCCTGCCCACTTCGGGGCCTCGCCACTTTCCGCCGCTGGCATTCTGCAGAATGGGCAGGATCGCCACTCCCGGCCTGACCCCGCGCATATAGTCCAGCGCCGGCCGGTCGAGGGTGGATTTGAAGGTGAGGTCCGGCCCCTCCAGCGCGAACCAGGTCGGAACCACCCAATCCAGGTGCGGCAGGTTGCGCTTGAGCGAAGTGAAACTGGTGCCGATGGAACCGGGCCAGTTGACATACACGCCCACGGCCAGCGGCCGGCCCTTCTGGGGCTTTAAGATGGAGGGCAGGACCCGGTCGGGGATGATCTGCGCCGGATGACGGCGCGCGTAATCCAACCGCCGCTGCCGCGCCGCCGCCGCCAGCCGCTCGGCCGAGGCCACCAGGCTGGGCTTGCGCGCCCGGGCCTCGACCCGGAGCGCGCGCGCCTGTTCCGGCGGCGTCATGTCACGGCCCGGCGGCGTGATCAGCAGGTTGGTAATGAAGCCGACGCCAATGACGGTTCCCAGAATGGCCAACCCCCAGCCGAAATAGGCCAGGCGAGCGGCGCGGCGGCCGCTGGCATCGAAAAAGACGGGCTTGTTGGCCATGGGGCTGTACGTTTGCGCGGCGCGTTGCCGCAAAGCCAGTCATACAACCGGGCATTTTCGGCGAGAAGAGGGCGATACCCTATATCGCCCCTTGGCCGCGGCCCTTGGCGCGCTATAAGGGGCGCAATCCGCCAAGCATGGGAAGCATCGTGGCCGTCTATAACTGTTCAAAGTGTCCGGGCTATTGCTGCTCCTATCCGGTCATTCCCCTCAAGAAGCGGGATGTGGAACGCCTGGCCGAGCATTTCGGCCTTTCCTTCAAGGAGGCGCGCCGCAAGTTCACCAAGGTGGATGGCGACGAGCCCTATGCGATGCGCCGGAAGGAAGACGAGCATTTTGGGCGCATCTGCCGCTTCTTCGACACCGAGGCGCGCCGCTGCAGCATCTACACGGCGCGGCCCTCGATCTGCCGGCAATATCCCGGCGGCAGCAGCTGCGGCTATTACGACTTTCTGCGCTCGGAGCGTTCCTCGCAGGAAGATCCCGATCACGTCGCCTCCACCTGGAACAGATAGCCGCATCCGCGCCGTGAATGTGACAGCGCATGGTGCACTGCACCGTGGCAAAACAGCCTTTTCCTAAACGTTTTTTTTTGCTCTAACGGACGCCACAAGAGCAGGGGTCTTCAGGGCAAAGCTGACATCAGAGCCGATGCGGCTCCATTGTGTCCGCCCATCCGGGCGAAAGCTCCCCGTGAACCTCTCGAAGAACGGTTTTGAGGAAACGCGGCGCTCGTTGGGCTGCCGGCAGACGGAGAAGCGAGATGGGCGACGGCATGTTTCATCAGTTACTGACTCCGGTGGGCGACAGCCTGCCGCTGTCCTTCCTGGTCGCAGCCATTCCGGTGGTGGTGGTGCTGGTGATGCTGGGCCTGCTCCGGCGCCCCGCCTGGCAGGCTTCCATCGCCGGCCTGGTCACGGCGCTGATCATCGCCGTCACGGTCTGGCAGATGCCGGTGGGCATGGCGATTAATTCCACCGCCAACGGCGTTGTTTTCGCGCTGTGGCCGATCATGTGGATCGTGTTCGCGGCCTTGATCCTCTACAATAGCGCCATCCTGTCGGGCCGTTTCGACGCCTTCCGCCGCTGGGTCCTGGCCAGCCTGCCCAACGACAAGCGCATCGTCCTGATCGTGATCGGCTTCGGCTTCGGCTCGCTGCTGGAGGGCGTGTCGGGTTTCGGCGCCCCCGTTGCGATCACCGCCTCGCTGCTGATCATGCTGGGCTTCAAGTCGATCGACGCCGTCGTCTATGCGCTGATGTTCAATACCGCCCCCGTGGCCTTCGGCTCGCTGGGCATTCCGATCACCACCCTGGCCGGCGTCACCAGCCTACCTGCCCCCACCCTCGGCGCCATGGTCGGCCGCCAGCTGCCGCTGTTCGCCTTCCTGCTGCCCTTCTATGTCATGGCGATGTATGGCGGCCTGAAGTCGGTGCGCGACATGTTCCCCGTTCTGCTGGTCGCGGGCGGCGCCTTCGCCATCGGCCAGTTCGCGGCCTCCAACTACACCTATGAGCTGACCGACGTGATTTCGGCGGGCTCGGCCCTGATCGCCACGGTGCTGTTCCTGAAGGTCTGGAAGCCCGCCTACAGCGCGGAGCACGCGCTGGTCGTTCCCATGGAAGACCCCAACAGCGAACACGCCCATGTGCCGCTGTGGCAGGGCTGGCTGCCCTGGCTGATCATGTGCGCCGTGGTGCTGGTCTGGACCCACTTCAAGGTCGCCGCCATGGGCCAGCAGGCCATCCAGTGGCCCGGCCTGCACAACCAGGTCTTCATCACCCTCTACAACAAGCCCTATGCCGCAGTCTGGACCTTCCAGCCCCTGGCCACCGGCACCGCCATCCTGGTGACGGCCCTGATCACCGCCGTGGCGGTGGGGCTTTCCCCGGCCAAGTTCTTCCAGGCGGTAAGCACGGCCTTCAAGCAGATCCTGCTGCCGATCGTGACGGTGACCGCCATTGTCGGCCTCGCCTTCCTGATGAACTATTCCGGCCTGACCTACACGCTGGGCCTGGGCGTCGCCTCGGCGGGCGTGCTGTTCCCCCTGCTCTCGGCCTTCCTGGGCTGGCTGGCGGTGTTCCTGTCGGGCAGCGACTCCTCGGGCAATGCGCTGTTCGGCAACCTGCAGGTGGTCGCCGCCAACAAGCTGGGCTTCGACCCGGTCCTGATGGCCGCCACCAACTCGTCGGGCGGCGTCTTCGCCAAGATGATCTCGCCGCAGAACATCGCCACCGGCGTGGCGGTGAGCGATCTGAAGGGGCATGAATCCTCGATCTTCCGCCGCACCTTCATCCATTCCATAATTTTCACGGTGGTGCTGGGCATCCTGGTGCTGCTGCAGCAGCATGTCTGGACCTGGATGATCCCGCCACACTAGCCACAGGGCGGATAGAATGGGAAAAGGCCGGTCGAAAGACCGGCCTTTTCATTTTGACCCCCAAGGCTGGGGGCTTTACCTTGCCGGCTCATTTCAAGAATTCAAAGACGAGCCCCCATGACAAACCGCATCGAGAAACACGGCCTTCAAGTGGCCGTCGAGCTGCACGATTTTATCGTCCAGAAGGCCCTGCCGGGCAGCGGCGTGGATGAGGCGCGCTTTTGGGCCGGCTTCTCGGAGCTGGCGCATCGCCTGGTGCCGGAAAACAGGGCATTGCTGGCCGAGCGCGACCGGCTGCAGGCCGCCATCGACGACTGGCACCGGCAACGCAAGGGCAAGCCGCATGACGCCGCGGAGTATCGCGCCTTCCTCGAAGGCATCGGCTATCTGGTCAAGGAGGGGGAGGCTTTCCAGATCGCAACGCAGAATGTCGATCCGGAAATCGCCACCGTCGCCGGGCCACAGCTGGTGGTGCCGCTGACCAATGCCCGCTTCGCCCTCAATGCCGCCAATGCGCGCTGGGGCAGCCTGTATGACGCGCTCTACGGCACCGACGCCATTTCCCAGGACGGCGCCCTGGCACCCGGCAAGGGGTATAACGAAAACCGCGGCGCCGCCGTCATCGCTTATGCCCGCGAAGCGCTGGACCAGGCGGTGCCGCTGGCGAGCGGGTCATGGAAGGATGCGACCGGCTTTGGCGTGAAGAATGGCAGGCTGGAGCCGGGCCTGAAGGACCCGTCGCACTTCAAGGGCTATGTCGGCGACGCGGCGGCACCCGCGCTGTTGCTCCTCGAGCGGAACGGCCTGCATATCGAGGTGCATTTCGACCGTTCCACCGCAATCGGAAAATCCGACAAGGCCGGCATCAGCGATGTGGTGCTGGAAAGCGCCATCACCACGATCATGGACTGCGAGGATTCCATCGCCGCCGTGGACGCCGAGGACAAGGTGCTGGCCTATGGCAACTGGCTCGGGCTGATCCAGGGCACGCTTTCCGCCACCTTCGACAAGGGTGGAAAGAAAATGACCCGCACGCTGAACCCGGACCGCGAATATACCGCGCCGGACGGTTCGAAACTGACCCTGCCCGGCCGCAGCCTGCTGTTCATTCGCAATGTCGGCCACCTGATGACCAACGACGCCATCCTGCTCAGGGATGGCAGCGAAATCCCGGAAGGGATCATGGATGGCGTCGTTACCAGCCTGATTTCGGCCCATGACGTGCGGCGCAAAGGCGGCCTTTCCAACAGCCGCAAGGGGTCCATCTACATCGTCAAGCCCAAGATGCACGGGCCCGGTGAAGTCGCGTTCGCCAATACCCTGTTCGACGGCATCGAGGACATTCTCGGCCTCGCCCGCAATACGCTGAAGATCGGCGTGATGGACGAAGAGCGGCGCACCTCCGCCAATCTCAAGGAAGCGATACGGGCGGTGAAGGACCGCATCGTCTTCATCAATACCGGCTTCCTTGATCGCACCGGCGACGAGATGCACACCTCGATGTATGCCGGGCCGATGGTCCCCAAGGGCGAGATGAAGACCGCGACCTGGCTGCTCGCCTATGAGAACCAGAATGTCGATATCGGTCTGGAATGCGGCCTGCCGGGCAAGGCGCAGATCGGCAAGGGCATGTGGGCCATGCCCGACAGGATGGCCGACATGATGAAGGCTAAGATCGGCCACCCCCAAGCCGGCGCCTCCTGCGCCTGGGTGCCCTCGCCCACCGCCGCCACGCTGCATGCCCTCCACTATCACCAGGTCAACGTCGCGGAACGGCAGAAGGAATTGCGCTCACGTCCCCGCGCCAAGCTTTCCGATATCCTGACCATTCCGGTGGCCGACCGCCCCAACTGGCAGGCCGACGCGGTGCAGAAGGAACTCGACAACAATGCTCAGGGCATTCTGGGCTATGTCGTGCGCTGGGTGGATCAGGGCGTCGGCTGCTCCAAGGTGCCGGACATCCATAATGTCGGGCTGATGGAAGACCGCGCGACCTTGCGCATTTCCTCCCAGCACATCGCCAACTGGCTGGAGCATGGCATCACCAATCCCGCCCAGGTCCAGGAAACCCTGAAGCGCATGGCCAAGGTTGTGGACGAGCAGAATGCGGGCGACCCGGCCTACAAGCCGATGGCGCCTGCCTTCGACGGCATCGCCTTCCAGGCGGCCTCGGACCTTGTGTTCAAGGGCAAGGAGCAGCCATCCGGCTATACCGAGCCGTTGCTGCATGCGGCGCGCCGCAAGCTCAAGGGTGAGGGCGGATAAACGAAAGGTCCAGTGGACCTTTCGCCCGCCCGAACGCCGCAGGGGCGCGCGCCCAAGCGCGACCCGAGGCCGGGACTGATTGCCACAAAGCGAAAAGCCCGCGGCTCGCACTGCGGGCTTTTTTGTTTCTGCCCGTCCGCTTACTTCGACGCGTCGAGCGCCTTGAGAATGGCATCGGTCATGGCGGTGGTGCCGACCTTGTTCATGCCGGGCTGCATGATGTCGCCGGTGCGGAAGCCCTGGGCCAGCACCGTGTCCACCGCTTTTTCGATCCGGACCGCGCTTTCGGGCTGTCTGAAAGAATAGCGGAACGCCATCGCCAGGGAGAGGATCGAGGCGATGGGATTGGCCAGACCCTTGCCCGCGATGTCCGGCGCCGAACCGTGGATCGGCTCATACAGCGCGCTCTGCTTGCCGTCGGCGCGCTTGGCGCCGAGCGAGGCGCTGGGGAGCATGCCGATGGAGCCGGTCAGCTGGGCCGCCTCGTCGGACAGTACGTCACCGAACAGATTGTCGGTTACCAGCACGTCGAATTGCTTGGGATTGCGCACCAGCTGCATCGCCGCATTGTCGGCCAGGATATGCGTCAGTTGCACATCGGGATAATCCTTCGCCACCTCGGTGACGACCTGGCGCCAGAGCACACCGGTCACCATCACGTTGGATTTCTCGGCGGAGGCCAGCTTCTTGCCGCGGACGCGCGCCAGATCGAAGGCGACGCGGCAGATGCGGTCGATTTCGCTGGTGGTGTAGAGCTGGGTATCGACGGCGCGCTTCTGGCCGTCCGGCAGGTCCGTGATTTCCTTGGGTTCGCCGAAATAGACACCGCCCATCAGCTCGCGCACGATCAGGATATCGAGGCCGGAAACAATCTCAGGCTTGAGGGTGGAAGCATCCTTCAGCGCGTCGAAGCACAGCGCCGGGCGCAGGTTGGCGAAGACCTGCATTTCCTGCCGGGCGCGCAACAGGCCGCGTTCGGGCTTCTGGTGGAACGGCAGATTGTCCCATTTGGGGCCGCCCACGGCGCCCAGCAGAACCACATCGGCGGCCTTGGCCTTGGCCATGCTCTCGTCGGGATCGGACCGGCCCAGCGTCTCATAGGCGATGCCGCCGACCAGCGCTTCCTCGGTCTGATACTGGAAGCCGCGTTTCCCGAACCAGCCCAGCACCCGCAAGGTCTCGGTCATCACTTCAGGCCCGATGCCGTCACCGGGGAGCGTCACGATCTTGAACATGGAATTCCCTCTAGACCCAGGGCGCCTGGGCTTTGTGCTGCTGCTCGTAAGCCGAAATCTTGTCCTCGGCCCGCAGGGTCAGGCCGATATCGTCCCAGCCATTCAGCAGGCACTGCTTGCGGAAGGGATCGACCTCGAATTTCACCATGCCGCCGTCGGGGCCGCGGATCTCCTGCTTCTCCAGGTCGATAGTGACGACGGCATTGGCGCCGCGCTCGGCGTCGTCCATCAGCTTGTCGACATCGGACTGGGGCAGTGTGATCGGCAGGATGCCGTTCTTGAAGCAGTTGTTGTAGAAAATATCGGCGAAGCTGGGGGCGATGATGCAGCGGATTCCGAAATCCAGCAGCGCCCAGGGCGCATGCTCGCGGGAGGAACCGCAGCCGAAATTCTCGCCGGTCACCAGGATCTGCGCCTTTTTCCAGGCCGGCTTGTTGAGCACGAAGTCGGGATTGTCGCTGCCGTCGGGGTTGTGGCGCATCTCGTCGAACAGCGCCTTGCCCAGGCCGGTGCGATGGATGGTCTTCAGATACTGTTTGGGGATGATCATGTCGGTATCGACATTGATCATGGGGAGCGGGGCGGCGACGCCCTCGAGCTTGATGAATTTGTCCATGGCGGGCCGGACCATAAGGGCAAAGCCCCCCCGAATCCACTGCCGAATCGGCCGCCATTCTGGCGCGCCTCTCCGGCAGAAAAGACCCGCCCGCGCAAGGTTTTGGAACGGGAAAGGGCCGGCGGCGCTTTCCTGTTCATGCTGCTGGAAGACATCAAGAAGAGCGCGGAAAGCCTGACCGGTCTGGCCCGCCCGGACACACGGCAGGCCGAGGCGCGGGTACGGGAGCGCAAGGCCAATGCCTGGCGCTTCGCCGATGACGGCTTGGTGCCCAACAATCCGGCCTGGCCGGCGATCCATTATCGCGGCGCGGTGGACCTGAAGGGCGCCCCCGATCCCGCGGCCGTTTTCGAGGTCCTGTTCGCCGCCCATGGCTGGAAGGAGAGCTGGCGGGACGTGGTCTATGACTTCCTGCACTATCATTCGAACCAGCATGAAGTGCTGGGCTTCGCCCGCGGCTCGGCGGTGTTGCGGCTGGGCGGGCCGCGCGGCCGCAAGGTGGCGGCAAAGGCGGGCGATGTGCTGATCCTGCCGGCGGGCACGGGGCACCAGCGGCTTTCCATGTCGGACGACCTTCTGGTGGTGGGCGCCTATCCGCGCAAGGGCGGTTACGACATGTGTCATCCGCGCAAGACGGACCACGACCGCGCCGCAAGATCGGTGGCCCGCACGCCCCGTCCGAAGGCCGATCCGGTGTATGGCGCGGACGGGCCATTGACCAGGCTGTGGCGCTGATCCGCGTCGGCACGGCGGGCTGGTCGATCCCGGCGGCACTCAGGGCGCATTTTTCCGGCGCAGGCAGCCAGTTGGAACGATATGCCGCCCGCATGAATGCGGTGGAGACCAATTCCTCCTTCTATCGCCCGCACCAGAGAAAGACCTATGAACGCTGGGCCGCCAGTGTACCGGCCGATTTCCGCTTTTCCGTCAAGCTGCCGCGCAGCATCACGCATGAGCGGCGCCTGAAGGATTTCGCGGCGCCGCTTTCGCGCTTCCTGGAGGAAACTGCCGGCCTGGGCGAGAAGCTGGGCGCGATCCTGGTTCAACTTCCGCCCGCCCTGCCCTTCGACGGCCCGGCGGCACATATGCTGTTCGCCGCCCTGAAAGCCCGGACCGGCTGCGCCCTGGCCTGCGAGCCGCGCCATGCCAGCTGGTTCGGGGCGGAGGCGGAAGAACTCATGGTCCGTCATGGCGTCGCGCGCGTGGCCGCCGACCCGCCGCGCCATGCGCGTGACGGCGCGCCAGGCGGCAGCCGGGATATCGTCTATTACCGCTGGCACGGTGCGCCCCGGATCTATTGGTCCGCCTATGAAGAGGACCGCCTGGCGGCACTGGCGCGCACGATCCAGGCGCAGCCTGCGCGGGAGGTGTGGTGCATCTTCGACAACACGGCCGCCGGCGCCGCCTTGCAGGATGCGATGCGCCTGGTCAGGCTGGCGAAACAGGAACCAAAGGCCCCGCCTGCCCTTATTAATGCGCCAGCTAGGAGAAACCT
>CAZYGO010000041.1:0-3683 GCA_964647455.1 uncultured Rhizobium sp. | reverse complement strand
CGCAGACCTATACGCTGCTGACGGTGGGCGACGGGCTTGTGTCGCAGATGCCGGCGCTGATCGTCTCCACCGCCGCGGGCCTGATGGTGTCGAAGGCCGGTGTCGAAGGCGCCACCGACAAGGCGCTGATGGGCCAGTTGTCCTTCAATCCCCAGGCGCTGGGCATGGCCGCCGCCGTGATGGGCGTGGGCGGCGTGCTGCCCGGCATGCCGCTGCTGGTTTTCGGGCCCATGGCCGGCGGCTTTGGCGCCCTGGCCTGGTTCGCCCACAAGCGCAAGGATGCGCGGATCGCCCGCGAGGCCGCCGAGGTCGCCAAGACCGATACCGCCCCCAAGGAAGAGCCGATCTCCACCGCCCTGGCGATGGACCTGCTGCGGGTCGAGCTGGGCTATGGCCTCCTGCCGCTGATCAACGACGTGCAGGGCCACAAGATCACCGACCAGATCAAGGCGCTGCGCCGCCAGCTGGCGCAGGAGATGGGCTTCGTCATGCCGGCCGTGCGCATCCTGGACAACATGACCCTGGGCGCCAACGAGTACCGCATCCGCATCAAGGAGTTCGATTCGGGCAAGGGCGAACTCTTCCCCGGCGCCTTCCTGGTGATGGATCCCAAGGGCCTGCCCATCGACCTGCCCGGCACCCACACCACCGAACCGGCCTTCGGGCTTCCCGCCACCTGGGTTTCGGGTGCCCTCAAGGAGGAAGCCACCTTCCGCGGCTTCACCGTGGTCGATCCGGGCACGGTGCTGACGACGCACCTGACCGAGGTGCTGAAGTCGCACATGGCCGAACTGCTCTCCTATGCCGAGACCAAGAAGCTGCTGGACGACCTGCCGCCGGAGAACAAGAAGCTGGTCGAGGAACTGATCCCCTCGCAGATCTCGGTCACCGGGGTGCAGCGCGTGCTGCAGACCCTGCTCGCCGAACGCGTCTCGATCCGCGACCTGCCCGCCATCCTGGAAGGCATCGCCGAGGCGGTGGGCCACACCAAGAACGCGCTCTACATCACCGAGCATGTCCGCGCCCGCCTGGCGCGCCAGCTCTGCCATGCCAACCTGGCGCCGAACGGCTATCTGCCGCTGATCGCCCTGTCGCCGCACTGGGAGCAGGCTTTCAGCGAAAGCGTGGTCGGCCAGGGCGAGGAGCGCCAGCTCGCCATGGCGCCCAGCCAGCTGCAGCAATTCATCCAGGCGGTGCGCGAGGCCTTCGACGAGGCCAGCGCCAAGAATGAAGTACCGGTGCTGCTGACCAGCCCGCAGATCCGCCCCTTCGTGCGCTCCATCGTCGAACGCTTCCGTCCCGCCACCGTGGTGATGAGCCAGAACGAAATCCACGCCTCGGTGCGGCTCAGAACGCTGGGCCAGGTGTAGGATGGCGGCACTTTCCACCGCCCGGCAGGAAAGTGCCACCCTGCTCGCCTTTCCCGGCGCGGCGCCAGGCCAGTCCGCCGGCGTCATCGCTCTGGCGCTGCGGCGCCATCGCCTGCCCGAACGCCTGATCGCCCGGTTGACGCGCGCCACCGCCGGCGCGCCCGAACCGCAGGGCGCCCTTGGCCGCGCGCTGGCGGCATGCATGACGGCCGAGCCGCTGGATTTCAGCCCGGCGCGGCCCATCCTGCTGATCGGCGAACACGGCGCCGGCAAGAGCCAGGTCGCGGCCGCCATCGCCGCCGGACGGGATGGCCTTGTGCTGAAGGCGCAGGACGGCCTGGCGCGGTTGCGCGCCGGCACGCTTCCCAGGGACAGGCTTGTGGTGATCGAGGCCGAAGGCTTCCACCCCCTCAACCCCAGGGCCCGCGGCGCCTTCGCCGCCCTGAACGACATGGATGGCGTCTTGCCAGTGGGCGTGGTCTGCGCTTGCGGCGATGCCGAGGATACCGCCGAACTGGTCACGGCGCTGCGCTTCCGGCGCCTGGTCGTCACCGGCCTGGAGCGCACCCGCCGGCTAGGCGCCCTGGCCGCAGCGGCAACCGCCGGGGCGGGGCTGGCGCATGTGCTGAAAGGCGGAAATCTGGAAAATCTTTACCCGGACGATCTCGCCGCCGCCCTTCTTGCCCCGCTTTGATGGATTTTGGCGGATCGCGACAAGGGTTTCTTAAGTCCGCGCATGCGATAACCCGGTCACAGCCTTCTTTCAGGAGATTTCGACATGCGTAAGACCGGTGCGATGCTCGCGACCACGGCCCTGCTGATGACCAGCGCGCTCGCGGCCGAGGCGCCTGCCACCTCTCCCCTGCCCGCCGGCAAGCCGGCCGGCGCCCACACCGCCGCCCTGCAGGCCGGTGGCGTCTGGCTCGTGCTGGGCCTGGCCGCCGTCGCCGGCGTCATCGCCGCGGTGGCCTCGACCACCCAGGGCTCGTCCACCACCGGCCCCGGCAGCAAAACCCGCTGCCGACGCGCAAATAAGAACGCGCCGCCCGCGCGCAGCGGGCGGCGCTTCGCGTTTTTGCGGTGTACTAGCGTTTCTTGCCCTTGCCGCCGCCGCCGGTGCGATTGTCGATCGCGAAGGGGCCCGGCCCCATTCCCACCATCAGCAGCAGGCCGCCGCAGATCGCCACGTCGCGGGCGAAGATTTCGAATTCGGGGCCGCGCAGGCTCTCATCCATCTGCCAGAAGGGATGCATGGTCACCGCCGCCACGATGGTGAGGCCAAACAGCATCACCGCGCCATGGCGAGTGTGGTAGCCGAAGAACAGCGAGATGCAGCCCAGGAAAATGAAGACCAGGGCCACCAGCAGCACGGCGGGGGCGAGCGGAACATGGTGCGCTTCCAGCCGCGCCACGACGCCGGGCCAGCCGGTGACGATGCCGGCGGCGGCCGTGGCATAGAACCAGACCAGGGCGCAGCGTCCGAAAAAGGGCGAGATGGTCTCGGAAAACGACATGTGGAGCCCCGGCCAGCAAAAGTGTGAAGTGGTTTCACGCGGGCCGGGCGCCCCCAAAATGCCCCCGACTCGATGGCGGAAATCTAGCGGTTTTTTCCGGGAACAAGAATCGCACCGGCCCGTTGCCCGGGCGGTTGGGCCCGGTTTCTGCGGTTTTTTTGCCACATCCGGCTTTCGCCACGGTCAGAAACGGGAACGGCTGAATCGGAAGGGGCGTTTTATCGTCCGAAGGGACCACTGATTTCAGGGTCTGAAAAATGTCTGCGATTGGTATACCTGGCCCGCAAAGGCCGTTCGTGATTTCCGCCTGCGGCTACGATCACGCCAAGCTGTTCTTCGAGCGCCAGCAGTCGCTGGAGCTGCGCAGCATGGAGTGGGAAGGCCGCATCAGGCCGCTGACGCCATGGAGCACGCTGATCGCGCGCGGCGCCGGCGCGGCGACCCTGCTGGGCGCCGTGCTGATGCTCTTGCACTGAACGAGGCGGAGCCTTCAGGCCGAGCGAAGCGAGTGCTTCCTGAGGTGGCGCACCATCGCCATCTCGTCCATCCGGGCCTGGGCGCGGCGCGTCTGGATTTCGGCCAGGCGCTTGGCCTGCTGCTCGGTGGCGAATTCCAGCGACTTCAGATCCTGGAAGGCGGTGGTGAGGTCGAGCTGCGCGGCGGCATATTCCTTCTCGATCTCTTTCAGCGTGGTCCGCAGATTCTCGCGCCGCGTCTCGATGGATTTGAGGAAGGACGGGAAGGCCAGGCGCCCGATGTCGGAATCGCCCGCGCGCAGCTTTTCGCGCGACACATTCTC
>CAZYGO010000040.1:0-2522 GCA_964647455.1 uncultured Rhizobium sp. | reverse complement strand
ACCGTGGCGCCGCCGGCCGGTCCGTGACGGCCGCCTGCCAACAGCTTCCAAGGGCGAAATCCCGCAAGGGATTTTGCGAACTGGGGCCGCAACTCCCCCTGGGTTGCGGCCCCCTTTTTTGAGGTATCGGCCATATTTCGGAGGATCACATGCCTGCCCTGAAGAGACTGATGACGTTCTGCGCCACAGGCGCGCTGGCGACGTTTTGTGTCTGCGAAAGTCTGGCGCAGCAGCCGGCGCCCGCCCCGGCGCCCGCGGCTGGCGCGGCCGCGACAGCTCCGGGCGGTCGTGGTGGACGGGGCGGACGCGGCCCCGCTGAATTCTGGTACATCAACAAGGGCAAGGGCGGCGTTTATACGCCGCCTCACAAGCCTCTCTGGAAGATGGCCGATCTAATCGCCGCGCACCGGGGCCAGAACAACTGGTCGGAGCAGATCGTCAAGGACGGGTTGCAGGACGTGACCTACAATTCCGCGGCGCCAGGCACCAGGATCACGCCGCGCATGCATATCGAAACCGCGGTGGCCTTTGTCGTGATCCGGGGCGAAATGCATTTCACCATAGAGGGCCAACAGCCGGTGACCGCGACGCGCGGCGGTATCGTCAACATCATGGAAGACACGATCTATTCCTACGATGTGCAGGGTTCGCAAAACGCGCTCTGGGTGGAGATCCATCCCTTCTTCTACCAGACCGTCACTCCGGCAAGTGAGGCGCCGCCGCCGCCCCAGCCCGGCAAGGTTCTTACCCGGGTTTCCTTTGCCCACCGGCCGGGCGCCTCTACCGGCAACAACAAGCCGTACTTCAACCTCTTCGACGCGCTGGCCACCTGCCAATCGGTCGCCAACGTCGTGCGGGACGACCATATCGTGGTCAATCCGCTGCTGGGCTATGTCAATCCCGCCGACAACAAGTGCAATCCCGGACAGACCGGCAATATCGGCAGCGGCCCGTTGCAGCCGGGAGCGCCGCCCTTCAATCCGAACAGCACATTCGGTCATCTGCACCAGAGCAACATCGAATGGTGGGTCGTACAGTCAGGCCAGATTCGCGGCCAGTTCGAAGGAACGGGCGAATTCCATGCGGTCGAGGGCGATGTGCTGTATGCCGCGGCGGATATGTGGCACCAGATGGCGGCGGAAGCGCCTAGCGGACCTTCCGTGCGCACGGCGATGAGCGCCTATCCGATCACCAACATGGGTAACACCGAAAACACCGGTGGCGGGCGCGGCGGACGCGGCGGCGAATAGACGAAAGACGAACTCATGAGCACATCCTCTCCTGCCATTCGGGCCCTGGCCGAGAAACTGGATTCCGCGTTTCGGGAGAAGGCGCCCCTGCCGCCTTTCAGCATCAGCGAAAGCGTCGGCACTCTTGCTGACGCCTATGCCATCCAGTCGGAATGGACGGCCATGCGCGTGGCGCGTGGCGAGAAGGTGATGGGGCGCAAGATCGGCCTCACCGCCAAGGCGGTGCAGGAACAGCTGGGCGTGGATCAGCCGGATTATGGCACGTTGTGGCAGTCAAGCTTCTATGAAGCGAAGGACGGCAAGGTCGTCGTGCCCGCCGGGGATTTCATTTCGCCGCGCATCGAGGGGGAGGTTGCGTTCCTGATCGGCAGGCCGCTCGATCGCCCCAACATCACGCCTGCCGATGTGATTGCCGCGACGGAAGCCTGCGCCCTGGGCGTGGAGATCGTGGACAGCCGCATCGCCGACTGGAAAATCAAATTCTTCGACACAATCGCCGACAATGCGTCTTATGGCGGTTTCACATTGGGGCCGTGGGATCGCAAGCTGCGCGATGCCGATCTGGCCGCCATCGGCATGACGATTTCGAAGAATGGCGAGGCGGTGGCTGAAGGCACTGGCGCGGCGGTATTGGGTGGCCCCGCGATTTCCTGCGCCTGGCTGGCCAACAGGCTGCAGGCGTTCGGCGTCAGCCTGCAGCCCGGCGATGTGGTGATTTCCGGCGCGCTGATGAAGATGATTCCCTTTCAGGCGGGAGATCGCTTTGTTTTCGATCTGGCCGGTCAAATGCCGCTGGCCATCACCATCGCCTGACACTCTTTAAGCTGGCCGGATCGCCCGCGCGTCAAGTCGCGATTTAGCGTCCGCACGCCATGAAAAGCACGAATTTTGTTGAGTTAAATTCGTTAACTGACGCAGCGCACCACCGCCATGCTGCATTGCAGCATGGCGTGACATTATTACAGCATTGACTGTCGTCATAAAGGTTGCCCTATTGTGACGCGAATGCCCGCGCTCTGTGCAGATGACGGGCGGCAAGTATTTATTTTTTTAGGGGGAAGCATGAACACTCTTCTGAAGAACCTGTTGCTCGGCGGCTCGGCCACCGCGCTCGCCGTTGGTGCGGCATACGCCCAGGGCGGTGCGCCTGGGGCTCCGGCGGACGACATCGAGACGGTGAATTCGTCTGCCGGTCGTCTTGACCTGCAGGGCTTCACCCAGCCGACGCCCGTGACGGTGATCGGCCTGGACACGATCAATCGCGACGCCAAG
>CAZYGO010000039.1:0-11477 GCA_964647455.1 uncultured Rhizobium sp. | reverse complement strand
CATGGCCGAGCCCTCCCAGCCCTACCGCGTTCTTGCCCGCAAATACCGTCCGGCCGACTTCACCGGCCTGATCGGGCAGGAGGCGCTGGTGCGCACCCTGTCCAACGCCTTCGCCACCGGCCGCATCGCCCATGCCTTCATGCTCACCGGCGTGCGCGGCGTCGGCAAGACCACAACCGCCCGCATCATCGCCCGCGCGCTGAACTGCATCGGTCCCGACGGCCAGCGCACGGAGCCCACCATCCATCCCTGCGGTGTCTGCGATCCCTGCGTCACCATCGCGGAATCACGCAATGTTGACGTGCAGGAAATGGACGCCGCCAGCCGCACCGGCATTGACGATATCCGCGAGATCATCGAGGGCGTGCGCTATGCCCCGGTGGCGGCGCGCTACAAGGTCTACATCATCGACGAAGTCCACATGCTCTCCAAGGCGGCCTTCAACGGCCTGCTCAAGACGCTGGAAGAGCCGCCGCCGCATGTGAAGTTCATCTTCGCCACCACCGAGATCCGCAAAGTCCCGGTGACGGTGCTGTCGCGCTGCCAGCGCTTCGACCTGCGCCGCATCGACAGCGCCGAGCTTGCCGCCTATCTGGCGACGCTGGCGCAAAAGGAGAATGTGCGGATCGAGGAGGGCGCGCTAGCCCTGATCGCCCGCGCCGCCGAAGGCAGCGCCCGCGATGGCCTTTCGCTGCTCGACCAGGCCATCGCGCACGGTTCAATAGAAGCGGGGCGCGCGCTGGAAGGCGCCGCCATCAGCGCCGAGATGGTGCGGGCGATGCTGGGCCTGGCCGATCGCGGCCGCATCCTGGACCTGTTCGAGAAGCTGATGGGCGGGGCGCTGCCCGACGCCCTGGCCGACCTTCGGACGCTCTACGACGCCGGCGCCGATCCCCTGGCGGTGATGCAGGACCTGCTGGAGACGGTGCATTTCCTCACCCGCATCAAGGTGGCGCCCGCCGCCCAGGGCTTCTTCGATGGCGGCAGCGCCGAGGCGAAGCGCGCCGGCGAACTGGCGGGCAAGCTGTCGGTGCCCACGCTGACCCGCGCCTGGCAGATGCTGCTCAAGGGCCTGATGGAAGTGCGCGACGCCACCCGGCCGATCTCGGCGCTGGAGATGGCCCTGATCCGCGTTTCCTACGCCGCCGACCTGCCGCCCACCGACAAGCTGGTGCGCGAGCTGATGGAGAATGGCGCCGCACCGCGCGGTGGTGCGCTGGCGCCGTCCGGTGCGCCTGCGCCGCGCGCGCCCGTCGCATCCGGTTCGGCCATGCGCGTGCCGCAGCCAGCCGCCATGCCCGATGGCGCGCCGGCCTTGCGCGGTCTGGAAGACATTGCCGCGCTGGCCATCGCCAACAACGCCCCGATCCTGAAGGTGCAGATCGAGAACAATATGCATCTGGTGCGGCTGGAACCGGGGCTGCTGGAATTCCGCCCCAGCGCCGCGGCGCCGCGCACCCTGGCCGGCGACCTGCAGCAGAAGCTGAGCCAATGGACCGGCCAGCGCTGGAGCGTTTCCATCGCCCGCGAAGGCGGCGCGCCCACCCTGGCCGAGCAGCGCCGCGCGGCCAAGGCGGCGCGGATGGAAAGCGTGGCGCAGGAGCCGATGGTGCGCGCCGTGCTCGACCGCTTTCCCGGCGCCGAGATCGTGGCGGTGCGGGATGTGGTGACCGAAGACATCGCGGCGCCCGCCATGGACGCTGGCGACGACGCGTAATCCCAGGTGTCATTCCGGCGAGCAGCGGGTAGCGCTGCGGGGGAAGGGAACTCAGGCTGCCCGTCACAGACACCCTGTTGAACAGTCTGGGTTCCCTTTCCTCACGCTCGCCGCTGCTCGCGCTCGCCGGAGATGACAGTTGTGCCTACAAAAAATTATCCGGCCAGATCATCGTCCGCCACATATGGGCGACGGGTGAATTGTCGAAGCCCAGGCCTTCCTCCGGCGTCTTGAAGTGCCGCCCCACCACATCCTCGAACTCCCCCGGATCGATGGTGACGCCTTCCTCGAAGGTGTAGATGTCGTTGACGGTGATCACCCGCGCCGTCATGTACCAGGGGTGGGCGCGGGCCTCGTCATAGGCGCGCTGCAGGTATTCGGGCACCTTGTGGTCCGGTCCGAAGAAGCGGTTATAGGCTTCCGGATAGTCATAGCCATTCTCCGGATCGGCGAAGAAGCGCAGCGCCTGATGCTTTTCCACGCCCCAGGCAACTTCCGGGTCCACGTAAGGGCCGATCATCTGCGCCGCCCAATAGCCGTGATCGGTGCGGATCAGTCCGGCCACCGAAATGTCGTGCAGCAGGCAGGCCAGCACGATCTTCTCGTCGCAGCCATTCAGCCTTGCCCGCCGCGCGCTCTGCAGCAGGTGGTTCATGGTGAAGCTGTCGAAGCGGTGGCGGAAGAAATCCAGCAGGCCGGGCTTTTCCGGCATTTTCGGCAAGGCGGGATTGTCGCCGCTCATCATCACCACGCCGGGCCTCAGCTGCCCCAGCCGGTCCATGATGGTTTCGCTGTGCCGCTCCTGCAAAAGGTCGATGGGCTGCGGCAGCGTCAGGCGCTTCGTTTCGGTCATGGAGCCCTCCCACGCCAATATGGCAAGCCGCGAAAGTGTCTGCTAGACCGGATGCGGTCCCAAGTTGGTTGGCCGGGTCGCGCCCTTCGGGCTGCCCGGCCGTGACGAGTTTTGCTGAATGCCCGCCATCGGCTCTGAAATCGAACGCCTGATCCAGCTTCTGTCGAAGCTGCCCGGCCTTGGCCCCCGCTCGGCCCGGCGCGCGGCGCTGGCGCTCTTGAAGAAACGTGACACCATGATGGAGCCGCTGGCCGCGGCCCTGACCGATGCCGCCCGCGCCATCCGCGATTGCGAAATCTGCGGCAATCTCGATACCGTCAGCCCCTGCGCCATCTGCGCCGATCCGCGCCGCGACGGCCATGTCCTCTGCGTCGTCGAGGATGTTGCCGACCTCTGGGCGCTGGAACGGGCGGGCGTCTTTCGCGGCCGCTATCATGTCCTGGGCGGGGCGCTCTCGGCGCTGGATGGCGTCACGCCCGAAAAGCTCAACGTCGCTTCCCTGGCGACCCGCGTGAAGCAGGGCGTCGATGAAGTGATCCTGGCCATGAACGCCACGGTCGAAGGCCAGACCACGGCGCATTACCTGATGGACCTGCTGACCGATGTGAAGGTGACGCGCCTGGCCCATGGCGTGCCGGTGGGCGGCGAACTCGATTATCTCGACGAAGGCACGCTCAGCGCCGCCTTCAAGGCGCGGCGTTCGCTCTAGCTATCCTTCGGCAGCGCTGCTGGCGGCTCGCCCAATTCCACCTGGGCGATGCGGTCGGAATGCCGCTCGATCCCCTTCATCGAGATTTCGATCTGGCCAATATCCTTGTTGGTGGCCTCGAAATGATCGCGCAGCTTACCCACCCGCTCACCCAGTCGCTTCACGTCTTGCAGCAGCGCGCCCACCGCCGCCTGGATGGCATGGGCCTGCTCGCGCATCTTTGCGTCGCGCATCAAGCTCTGGATGGTGCCGATCACCAGCATGAAGACATGCGGGCTGACGATCACCACCTGATCCTGCCGCGCCCGTCGCAGCGTTTCGGGGAAGGAGGCATGGAGCTCGGCATAGATCGAATCCGACGGCACGAACATGATCGCCGGCGTCTGGACCTCGCCCGGGATCAGGTACTTCTCCTTGATATCCTTGACATGCTTGGCCATGGAATCGCGCACGAACACCATGGCGGCCTTGCGCGCCTCCTCGCTGTCGGCGGCGCGCAGCGCCTCGAACGCCTCCAGCGGAAATTTGGAATCTACCACGATCCGCGCCGCCACGTTGGGAATGCGGATGGCGCAGTCGGGCCGCTTGCCGTTCGAGAGGGTGGCCTGGAACTCATACTGGTCGGGCGCCAGGTGCTCGGCCACGATGGCCTCCATCTGGTCTTGGGCGACGGTCCCGCGCGCCTGCTTGTCGGAAAAGATCGCCTTCAACGACACGACATGGGTGGAAAGTTCGCTGATGTTCTTCTGGGCGGCATCGATCACGTTCAGCCGCTCGGTGATGGAAACGAAGGTTTCGCCCGTCTTCTGGGCGTTGGCGGCCAGGCTTTCCCCCATCTTTTCCTTCAGGGTTTCGATCTGGGCCGCCAGCGCCGATTGCTGGGCCGTGGTCTGGCGGAACTGCTCAGCAATGGTGGCCTGGCCCTGCAGCACCGTATCCAGCCGGGGATCCGACGGCGGCGGCGGGGGCGCCGGGCGGCGGCGGCCAAAGGCGAAGATCGCCGCCGCCAGCACCACCGCAACCGCCAGAACTATCAGTCCGATTTCCATTGCTTGACCCTAAAGGCCGGGGCGCTTACCTAACCCCCATGGCCATCCGCCCCATCCTGACCGCCCCCGATCCGCGCCTCAAGGCCGTCTCCAAGGACGTCGAGACGGTGGATAGCGCGATTCGCGCCCTGATCGACGACATGGCCGACAGCATGTATGCCGCCGACGGCATCGGCCTGGCGGCGGTGCAGATCGGCGTGCCCCTGCGCGTCCTGGTGATCGACCTCGACCAGAAGGAAGGCCGGAAGAACCCGGTCGCCTATATCAATCCGAAGATCTTGTGGGCCTCCGAGGAGGTGGCGACCTTCGAGGAAGGCTGCCTCTCGGTGCCCGAGATCTGGGACGATGTCGAACGCCCGGCCCGCATCAGGTGCGAATATCTCGACCGTGACGGCAAGAAGCAGGTGCTGGAAGCCGACGGCCTGCTGGCCACCTGCCTGCAGCATGAAATGGACCATCTCAACGGCGTGCTGTTCATCGACCATCTCTCGCGCCTCAAGCGCAGCATGGCGGTCAAGAAGCTGACCAAGCTCAAGAAGCTGAAAGAGCCGGCCTAAGGCATGACCCTGCGGCTCGCATTCATGGGCACGCCGGATTTCGCGGTGCCCACGCTTGCGGAGCTGCTGGCCCAGGGCCACGATATCGCTGCCGTCTATTCCCAGCCGCCGCGGCCGAAGGGCAGGGGGATGGAGACCGAACCCGGTCCCGTCCCCAAATTTGCCGCCGCCCACGGCCTTGACGTGCGCACGCCGCTGTCGCTGAAAGGCGCCGAGGAGCAGGCCGCCATCGCCGCCCTTAATCTCGACGTCGCCGTGGTGGTCGCCTATGGCCTCTTTCTGCCGCAACCCATCCTAGACGCGCCGCGCCTGGGCTGCTTCAACCTGCATGGCTCGCTCTTGCCGCGCTGGCGCGGCGCCGCCCCGATCCAGCGGGCGGTGATGGCGGGCGATGCCGAGACCGGCGTGATGGTGATGAAGATGGAGGCCGGGCTGGACACCGGCCCGGTGCTGATGGCCGAGAAGGTGGCGGTGGGCCGCAGGACCGCGGGCGAGCTGGACGATCAGCTGTCGCGCCTGGGCGCCGACCTGATGGTGCGGGCGCTCGCGGCGATGGAGCGGGGCGATGTCGCGGCCCATCCCCAGAGCGAGGTGGGCGTCACCTATGCCAAAAAGATTTCCAAGGACGAAGCCCGCATCGACTGGACGAAAAGCGCCGCCGAGATCGACGCTCAGGTTCGCGGCCTCTCGCCCTGGCCCGGCGCCTGGACCGAAGCCAGGGGCGAGCGCCTGAAGATTCTCTATGCCGAACCCGTATCCGGCAAAGGCGCCCCCGGCCAAGTCATCGCCGATGACCTGACCGTGGCCTGCGGCGACGGTGCGCTGCGCCTGAAGCGGGCGCAGCGCGCGGGCGGCAAGGCGATGGCGGCGGAGGAGCTGCTGACAGGCTTTGCCCTGCCGCCTGGCACGGTCCTTGGGGCGGCCTGATGCCGCGCTATCGCCTGACCCTCGAATATGACGGCGGGCCCTTTGTCGGCTGGCAGCGGCAGGACAATGGCGCATCGGTGCAGGGGGCGCTGGAAGACGCCATCGAGCAATTCGCCCAGGCGCGCGTGACCGTCACGGGTGCGGGCCGCACCGATGCCGGCGTCCATGCCCTGGGCCAGGTGGCGCATTTCGACCTGGCGAAGGATTTCACGCCCGACAAGGTGCGCGATGCGCTGAACCATTTCCTACGGCCCGCGCCGGTGGTGGTGCTGGAGGCGGCCATCGTACCCGAAGATTTCCACGCCCGCTTTTCCGCCACCGGGCGGCATTACCTGTTCCGTATCCTGAACCGCCGCAGCCCCCCGGCGCTGGACGCCGGCAAGGTCTGGCATGTGCAGGTGCCGCTGGATGCGCAGGCGATGCACCGCGCCGCGCAAACTTTGCTGGGCAGTCACGACTTCACCACCTTCCGCGCCGCCGAGTGCCAGGCCCAGTCCCCGGTCAAGACCCTGGACCGGCTGGATGTGTCGCGCCGCGCCGACGAGATTCACATCGAGGCCTCGGCCCGCTCCTTCCTGCATCACCAGGTGCGTTCCATCACCGGCTCGCTCAAGCTGGTGGGAGAGGGGCGCTGGTCGGCGCGCGATCTCAAGGCGGCGCTGGAGGCGCGCGACCGCAGCCGCTGCGGCCCGGTCTCGCCGCCCGATGGACTTTATCTGGTGAAGGTGGATTATTGATCCCAAGCTCGCCATGGCCGGCCTCCGGTCCGTAGCGGCAGCGTACGGACGCCATCCAACTTTCCGCCAAGCGGCAAGACGTTGGATGGGCGGGTCAAGCCCGCCCATGGTGAAAACTAAAGATCGATCAGCGTCACGGCGCCCGGATCGATCGGCTCGCCCAGGAAAATCTCGCCCAGATGGGCAAAGCGTCCCGGCGCATCGGTGCAGAGGAAGCGCGACGAACCCGGCCCGGCCGCCAGCAGCTTCTTCTCCGTCAGGATTTTCTCCACCGCCGCGGCCGTGGTCTCGGCGCTGTCGATGATGGCGACATCACTGCCCGCCACCTCGGCGATCACGTCCTTCAGCACCGGAAAGTGCGTGCAGCCCAGCACCAGGCCCTTGGGCCGCGGCAGCGTCGCCAGCAGCGGCTTGAGGTAGCGTTCGGCCACCAGCCGCGCGATCTCGCCGCTCGCTAGGCCCTCTTCCGCCAGCGCCACGAAGAGCGGCGCCGCCTGCTGCACCACCGGCATGGATGGCGCGATGGCCTGGATGGCGCTGACATAGGCCCCGCCCTTGACCGTGCCTTCGGTGGCGATGACGGCGATCGGGCCCTCTGGCGCCGCCTTCACCGCCGCCGCCGCGCCGGGCGCGATCACGCCCACCACCGGCAGCGGCGCCAGGGCTTCTGTCAGCGCCGGAAGGGCCGCCGCGCTGGCGGTGTTGCACGCCACCACCAGCAGCTTGATGTCCTGCTGCATCAGCGCCTTCGCCGCCTGCAGGGCATAGCGCGTCACCGTCCCGGCACTCTTGGTGCCATAGGGAAGCCGCGCCGTGTCGCCCAGATAAAGGAAGGACTCGCCCGGCAGGCGGCGCTTGAGCGCCCGCATCACCGTCAGCCCGCCCATGCCGGAATCGAAGATGCCAATTGTCATGGCGCGACGGCCCCCCGAAGTGCGAAGCGGTTCGGGTCAGGCCGCGCGACCATTGTAAACCGGCGGGTTCTCGAAATACGCCTTCAGGATCGCGGCGTAAATGTCGGTGAGGGCTGCGATCTCGGCCACCGGCACGCACTCGTCCACCTTGTGCATGGTGGTTCCGGCCAGTCCCAGTTCCAGCACCGGGCAGGCATCCTTGATGAAGCGGGCGTCCGAGGTGCCGCCGGTCGTCGACAGGTCCGGCGCGATGCCGGTGACGCTGCGGGCCGCTTCCGCAACCAGGCCGCTAAAGGCACCCGGCGGCGTCAGGAAGCAGACGCCGCAGACCTGCGGGCAGACGGAACTCTCCGCCCCGGTTTCAGTCACCACCTTGGCGACCTCACCCTCGATCCAGGAAATCAGGCTTTCGGGCGTGTGCAGGTCGTTGAAACGGATGTTGAGCCGTGCTCGCGCCTCGCCGGGAATGACATTGGTGGCGGGGTTGCCGACATCCATGGTGGTGAAGCAGAGGCTGGAGGGGTCGAAATGCGCGCTGCCCTCATCCAGCCTGTGCGCCGACAGCCGCGTCACCAGCAGCGCCAGTGGCGGGATCGGGTTCTTCGCCCTGGCCGGATAGCCGACATGGCCCTGGACGCCCGTCGCCGCGAATTCCACATTCAGCGATCCGCGCCGGCCGATCTTGATGGTATCGCCGGCCCGCATCGTGGCGGTGGGTTCGCCCACCAGGCAGTGATCGAGCGTCTCGCCCTTCTCCTTCAGCCAGGCCAGCACCTTCTTGGTGCCGTTGATGCCGACGCCTTCCTCATCGCCGGTGATGAGCAGGCTGATGGAACCCTTCGGTGCGCCGTGCCGCGCCGCCGCGGCGACAAAGGCGGCGATGGCCGACTTCATGTCGGCGGCGCCGCGCCCGAACAGCGTGCCGTTCTCGACCACGCCCTCGAACGGCCCATGGCGCCAGCCTTCGCCGGGCGGCACCACATCGGTATGGCCGGCAAAGCAGAAATTGGGGCCGCTTTCGCCCAGCCGGGCATAGAGATTGTCCACGTCGCCGAAGGGCAGGCGCTGGCAGCGGAAACCGAGGCCGGCCAGGGCCGCCTGCAGAATGTCGAGCGCGCCCGCATCCGCCGGCGTCACCGAGGGACGGCGGATCAGGTCCTGGGCGAGCGCGACGGGGTCAATCACGCAGCAGCTCGTTGATCGAGGTCTTGGCGCGGGTCTTCTCGTCCACCCGCTTGACGATCACGGCGCAATAGAGATTGGGGCCGGCGCCGCTGCCGCTGGGCGCTGACCCCGACACCACCACCGAATAGGGCGGCACCTTCCCGAAATGCACCTCCCCGGTGGTGCGGTCGATGATGCGGGTGGAGGCCGACAGATAGACGCCCATCGACAGCACGCTGCCTTCGCCCACGATCACGCCCTCGGCCACTTCGGCGCGGGCGCCGATGAAGCAATTGTCCTCGATGATGGTGGGCGTGGCCTGCAGCGGCTCCAGCACACCGCCGATGCCCGCGCCGCCCGACAGATGGCAATGGGCGCCGATCTGGGCGCAGGAGCCCACCGTGGCCCAGGTATCCACCATCGTGCCTTCGCCGACATGGGCGCCGACATTGACGAAGCTGGGCAGCAGCACCGCGCCCCTGGCGATGAAGGCGCTGCGCCGCACGATGGAACCGGGAACGGCGCGGAAGCCGGCGGCGCGGAAGCGGGCCTCATCCCAGCCGGCGAATTTGGAAGGCACCTTGTCCCACCACACGGACTTTTCACCCGGGCCGCCGGGACCGCCTTCGATGATCGCCATGTCGTTGAGGCGGAAGGAGAGCAGGATCGCCTTCTTCACCCAATAATTGGCCTTCCAGGCGCCGTCGATATTCTCGGCGGCGCGCAGCCGGCCTTCGTCGAGCGCGGCCATGACGGCTTCCACGGCGTCACGGTGCGCGCCCCTGGTGGCGGCCCCCAGGCTTTCGCGCGCCTCCCAGGCCGCTGCGATGGCGCCGGAAAGGGAAGACAGATCGTGCATGGTCAAATCCTGATGGAATGGAGAAACTGCGGCAGGTCGCTGGTTTCGTGGTGCGGCGCCTCGATAGCCGAGCCCGCGCCGCTGGAAAAGTCCATTCCGGTTTTCAGCCACACGGTCGTCATCCCCAGGGCCCGCGCCGCCACCAGATTGTGCGGGATGTCGTCGAACATGGCGGTCGCCCACGGCTCCAGCCCCGCGGATGCGACGACCCTTTCATAGGCAACCGGATCGGGCTTGGGCACGAAGTCCAGGGTGCGGATGTCCCAGATCGCCTCGAACAGGTGCGCGGCGCCGATCCGCTCCAGCACGCGCAGCGCATGGTGGCGGCAGCCATTGGTGAAGATCGTGCGCCGCCCCGGCAGGCGCGCCACCGCCCCGACCATGCGCGGGTCGGGCGCCAGGGCGGAAAGGTCGATGGCATGGACATAGGCAAGGTAGTCGTCGGGATCGGCGCCATGTAGCCGCATCAGGCCGTTCAGGGTGGTGCCGTGGGCGCGGTAGAGCGTTTTCTGCACCGTCCTGGCTTCGTCGCGGGGCAGGCCGAGAAAGCCGGCGACGTAATCGGTCATCCGGCTTTCGATCTGGGCGAAGACGCCGCAATCGGCGCGGTACAGCGTGTTGTCCAGGTCGAACAGCCAGTGGCGGACATGGCGGAAATCCGGCCCGGGGGGCGGGCTTTCCTTCACCTCGGCGAGCGGCTGGGCGGCGGTCATGGCCGGACCATGACCCGCCCGGCTGGGGCTTGCAAGACAGCGTTAACGCGCGTCCACCATGCCTCTTTAGCCGCTGTTAAAGCCGCAAGGACCACACTTTGCGGGCACAGAAGGCGGCCATGACAGAACCCAGCAGGAAAAGCCCTTCCGGCGGAACGCTCGACAGCGGCGCGGCCCTGGCGATTCTCGAAAGCCGCACCCGCGAGGCCCAGGAAGTGCTGGCCCGCCGCAGCGATGCCGGCCCCGAGGTGCTTCACTATCTGGCGACCCATGGGGCGCCAGCCACCCGCGCCGCGGTGGCCGCCAATCTTGGCGCGGGCGCGGCCACCAACCGTCTTCTGGCCGATGACGGCGATGTCGAGGTGCGGGCCGAGCTGGCCGCCAAGATCGCGCGCCTGCTGCCGGGCCTGTCCCAGGGCGAAAGCGCCCAGCTCTTCGCCCTCACCGTGGAGACGCTGGAACGGCTGGCATGCGATGCCGCCGTCAAGGTGCGCGCCGTGCTGGCGGAGGAAATCAAGCACCTGACCTGCGTGCCCGCCGATATCGTCAAGCGCCTGGCGCAGGACGCGCAGACCATTGTCGCGGCGCCGATCCTCGAATATTCCCCGCTGCTCTCCGACGCCGACCTGATCGAGATCATCGCCTGCGCCCAGACCAGCGAGGCGCTGGCCAAGGTGGCGCAGCGCCGTCCGGTGAGCCAGGACGTCAGCGCCGCCATCGTCAAGACGCTGGACATTCCCGCCGTGGCGGCACTGCTGGTCAATCCCGATGCCCGCATCCGCAAGGAAACGCTCGACCGCATCGTCGAGGTGGCTGAGGAAGTCGGCGAATGGCACCTGCCGCTGACGCTGCGCGCCGATCTTTCCGCCCGCGCCGTCCGCCGCATCGCCTCCTTTGTCGGCGCTTCCCTGGTCGAGAGGCTGGCGGCGCGCCACGATCTCAGCGACGCCACCCGCCAGCATCTTGCGCGCGAGCTGCGCGCCCGCCTGGCGGAAGGCGCCGCCCCGGCGCCCAACCTGCGGCCGGCCGAGCTGGTTGCCAATGCCAAGGCGAGCGCCCGGCTGGACAGCGTCTTCGTCGAACAGGCGGCGCTGGCGGGCAACCGCGAGCTGGTGGCGCTGGCCCTGGCCGAGCTGTCCGGCGTGGCCGACGCCAAGGTCCGCCGCATCCTGGCCGCCCGCAATGCCAAGCCGGTGGTGGCGCTGGTCTGGCACGCCCATCTGCCGATGCGCACCGCCTTCAAGATCCAGACCTCGGTCATGCGGCTGCCCAGCCATG
>CAZYGO010000038.1:0-3919 GCA_964647455.1 uncultured Rhizobium sp. | reverse complement strand
ACCAGCACGGCAATCACCCCATAGACCGCCGCGCCGGCCAGCGTCAGCCAGCTGTTGGCGGCGGGTGGATACAGCATGAACAGGCTCGCGAACGCGAAGAAGGCGAAGGCGGTGAAGAGAAAGCCGACAACGAAGACCTTGCCTTTCATTGTTCACTCCCTCCGGCTTTCGCTGGCGACGGGCGCGAAGCGCCCTGCCAGCTACAGCCACCTCCCCCTCCTGCATGCTTCGCATGCGAGGGGGAGGCGGTTTGCGTATCGCCATCCACCATCATGGCGCGACACTCAGCGTGCCCATCGCCGTCCGCGCCGTGACGGCGGGCGCATACATGTCCTGCGCCATCGCGGCGGGCAGCACGAAGCGGCCGGGCGTGACGGCGCGGGCAACATAGGCGATATGGAATTGCGGCGTCGGCTCCGGGCCCTTGGCGTTGCGGGGCCGGTATTGCGCGCCGACCGTGAAGGCGGCGACGAAGCGGTCGTCGCGCCTGTCGGTCATGCCGGTCTCCGAAAGCTTGCCCAGGAAGGGATAGAGCTTGCCGTCATCGGGCGTCAGCGCCTGCTCGATCTCCAGCCCCGCCGGCAACAGGTCGATCAGCCCCATCTGGCGGTAAAGCCCGTTGGGCAGGCTGCCCGAGATCTCGATGATGACGCGGTCATTCTGGCGCAACGTGCCGGTGTCGGCGGGCGCGCCGGACATGGTCCAGATGCTCTTGGCGATAGTCATGCCATGGGCCTCGGCCGGCAGCGCGGCCGCGGGCGTGCCGGTCACCGAGGCGGTGCGCCAGACCACGGCATCGCCGCGGTTGGCGATGGCGATGCCGGCCTGCAGTTGCGGCAGGGACGGCGCCAGCCGCACAGCGCCCTGGCGCGGCTGGGCGGGCGCGCCATTGACCGTGACCGTCAGCGGCAGGCGCTGGCGCGTCAGCTCATAGGCCGCCTTCAGCATCCAGCCCTTTTCCTGGGTGGTGGTATCGTCCACCCGGCTGTCGAGGCTGCGGCCCTTCTCCAGCAGCACCGGCACCAGGTCGGGCTTGCCGCTTTCCGCCGCCAGCGCCAGCGCGCCGGAAAGATCGCGCAGCAGCGAGCCGTAAAGATCGTGCGGATAGCTGACGGGATCGGCCGCCACCAGGATCTGCCGCGCCCGATTGAAACCGGCCTCGGCGCGGGAGCGGTCGCCCATCAGCGCCGCGGCCGCGCCCGACAGCGCCGGCGCCAGGCCGTTGTTCATCGCAGCCATCCGCGTGTCGGAGAAATAGCGCAGGTCGGAGAGGTTGGCCTGCCCCCCCTTGGCCAGCACATAGAAGGCATAGGCGCGCACCAGCGGCGTCTGGCTGTCCTCGCTGGCGGTCTGCCGCAGCCAGCCCGCGCCGCGCCGCAGGGCGTCGTCGGGCACGACATAACCCTTCTTCTTCGCCGCGTTGAGGAAGTCGAGGGCATAGACCGAAAGGAAGGGCTCGGCCTCGTCGCCGGAATGCCACATGCCGAAATCGCCGGCATAGTTCTGCATGTCCAGCACATTGTCTATGGCGGCCTGGACGCGGCCTTTCAGGCCGGCATCGCGCGGCAACCCGGCCAGGTCGGCCAGGTCGTTGAAATCCAGCAGCGGCATGGCGCGGCTGGTCGTCTGCTCGATGCAGCCATACGGATATTTGTCCAGCCATTTCAGTAGCCCGGCGACATTGCCGTAGCCATGCGTGGCCGAGACCGTGAGCGCCGCGGCGGCGGTGGACGGCACCAGGTCCCCCACCAGCGCGCGGGTGGCGTTCCAGGTGGCGCCGGCCGCCAGCGGCTGCTCGTCCTCGCGGGCGATGTCGAGCTGCGGGCTGCGCACCTCGATCGGCCAGTCATGGACGACGCGGAAGCCGTTGGGCCCCCGCACGTCCAGCGAGATGCCGGCGATGCCGAGCCCGCTGCCGGTCAGCGCCAGCGGCACCAGCACGCGCTGGCCCGCCGCCAGCGTGCGCGTGACGCTGGCGGTCGGGGTGGAGAGCGGCCCGCTGGTGCGCAAGGTGGCGGTATAGCTGCCGGCGGCGCCTTCGACATTGTCGAGGTTCAGCGCGATGCTGGCATTGTCGCCCGGCGCCAGGAAGCGCGGCAGCACCAGGTCGGCGACCACCGGATCGCGCACGATCAGCATCTTGTCGGCATTGCCGAGCTTGTCGCCGCTCCATACCACCGCCATGAGGCGGAGCGAGCCGTTGAAGTCGGGCAGGTCGAGGGGGATGCTGGCCTTGCCGTCGGCGGAGAGCTTCACGATGCCGGAGAACAGCGCCACCGTGCGCGACGGCACCACCGCCAGCCCGCGCCCGCCAAAGCTGTCGCCGCCCTGGGTCAGCGCGCCCAGCGGCGCCTTTTCGGGCCGGATAAGCCGGCCATAATCGTCGCGCATGTTCACGCCCAGGCGGCGCTTGCCGAAATAATAATCCACCGGCCGCGGCGACTTGAAATCGGTGAGCTGCAATATGCCTTCATCCACCGCCGCCAGGGTAACATAGGCCTCCTCGCGGCCGAGATTGCCCACCGCCACCGGCACGTTGATGCGCGTGCGCGGCCGCACCCGCTCCGGCGTGTTGAGCGCGACCGAAAGCGTGCGCGGGGCATTGTCCACCGCCAGCCAGGCGACGCCGATGCTGCGCACCGGCTCGCGCCCGCTGACCTGGCTGAGCGGACGGTAATGCGTCACCAGCACATAGGCGCCCGCGCCCCAGTCGGCCGAGACAGGAATGTCGATGCTGGCGCCGGACGCGGGCGCATCGATCAGCTTGGAGGAAAAGACGCGGTCGCCCGCCACCACCACCAGCGCCCGGCCGCCGGCATCGGGCTTGATGCGGACATGGGCGATGCTGCCGGGGCTGTAGGCGGGCCTGTCGGCGGCGACGGCGATGCGGTCGGGCCGGTCATTGTCGCCCGAGGCCGACCAGCCGGAATAGAAGCGCAAGGACGACGCCGCGCCCGACTTGTCGCTGACGGTGAGGCGATAGGCGCCGGCGGGCAGCGCCTGGGCCAGCCGTACCGTGCCGGTGGCGCCCACATCCTGGCTGCCAGAGGCGATCAGCCGGTCATGGGTGATGCGCTGGAAGCGCCATTCGCCGTTGCTCTGGAACCATTGATAGGAGCTGTCCTCCCGCACCCAGGACCAGGTCAGGCCAGAGAGCGCGATGCGCTTGCCGGTCCCGTCCACCGCGATGACCTGGAAGCTGGCGCGGCTGTTTTCTGTCACCGACCCGCCATCGAAATCGGGGCGCAGCCCGATCAGCGGGCGGCTGCCCCGGATGGGAATGTCCAGCGCCTTGTCGGTGGTGCGTCCGCCCGGCTCATGCACCGAGATCCGCACCGCCAGCTTCAGCGGCAGCGTGGTCTCGGCCAGGCCGCCGGTATTGCCGGTGATCTTCGAGACACCCTGCGCGTCCGTCACCGGCACCGCCAGGTCGATCTTGGTCTCCGAGAAGCTGTCGTCCACCCGGCCGAACTGCCAGCCATTCCACTGCGCGAAGGGGTGCGGGTCGGCGGCGATGCGGGCCTCGCCATCGCCGGAGAGGCCGGCGGCGGGCGGGCCATAGAGGAAATTGGCCTGGGCGCGCAGGTTGAAGTCGCCGCCCGGCGCCACGCTCTGGTCCAGCGCGGTCAGCGCCACCTTCAGCCGCTGCGGCACGAAATCGGCGACATCGAACTGGACGCGGCCGATGGCGGGCGCCTTGGGATCGACATAGGCGGCGATCTGCCAGCGGCCATGCGGCGCCGAGGCCGACAGCGGCAGCGCCCAGGCCGCCGCTCCGGCCTGGAGTCGGTCGCCCGCCAGCGTGGTGCGGCCCGCCTCGACGCCGTCGGGCCGCTGCGCCACCAGGGTAAGCGGCGCGGTGAGCGCGCCGCCGACGCGGTCGCGCAGCAGCGCGGTCGCCTGCACCGTCTCGCCGGGG
>CAZYGO010000037.1:0-3170 GCA_964647455.1 uncultured Rhizobium sp. | reverse complement strand
AAGACCTTGTGGCTGGCATCGCCCATCGTGCCCAGCGGCACCGCGCCTGGCGTATCGGGCGTGAGATCGAAGAGCTGGCGGGCCGTGCCAGAATCCAGGGTCGAGCCGCTGGCGCCGGTATCGATGATGGCGGTGACTTCATGGCCGTCGATCTTCACTGGCACGTTCATGTGGAAATCGCCGCGGTTCCAGCCATGAAACGGCACCGAGGCGATGACCGGCGTCTGCCAGTAGACCACCTTGCCGTCGCAATGGTTGGTGAGGAAATAGCTGAGCTTGCGGCCGGCGAAGTCGATGTCGATATCGTAGTTCTGCATCAGGTCGGGGGCAAAGATGCCGCCGCTGCCGCGCGGGCCGGTCACGGGAATGTCCTGGGCCTTGGCGTTGAGCGGCCCCACGGCCAGATCCACCGTCACCACGCCGCTGCTGGCGGTGCCATAGGCATTGTAGAGCCGCAGGTTGCTGGCACGAGGCTTCAGGCCCAGTTCATTCACCAGGCCGATGGAGATCTGGGTGAAGGCGCCGCCGGTATCCACCAGGAACGGGCGGACCTGGCCATTTACCGAGATGGGGATGCCATAGCGGTTGTCCCCGGGCAGTTGCGTCATGTCGAGCGAGAAGGCGCGGGTAAGCGTGCCGCAATTCTGCGCCTGGGCGCTGGCGGCAAATCCGGCCGTTGCGGCCAGGGCAAGCAGGATGAAGCGGATGGGGCGCATGGAGCATCCTTTTCTGTTTTGTGCGGGATGGCTGGCAAGCGACACAGGCGGAATTGCTACCTAGCGTAGCAAATCCCACCGCCCTCCCGAAGGGGTCAGCACATTACAGGGAGTTCATGCTGCCCGTTTTTCAGGGCGCCTTGGGTGCGGCCGTCGCCGAAGCGGTTTCGCTGGCCGTCGCATACAGCCGTTTCTCCGCGAAGGAGAAGAAGAGATGCAGCTTGCGCAGCGCGTCCATGCCCAGCACGACTTCGGGATTGTCGAGTTCGAACTGGATGCCGGAGGCGCGGGCGCGCTGTGCCTGGGCGCCGTCGCCGGCATTGGCGTTGATGTCGGGCTGGACGTTGAACTTCACGCCCTCGAGCTTGAGCTGGTTCAGGGCCACCGAATCAGGGGTCCAGGTCCAGCTCTGACCGCCAAAGCCGCCCGGCCGCGCCGGCGCCTTGGGGCCGCCGAGCGTCACGCCCAGCACGCGCTCCGCCACGGCGCGGCGCACGCTGGAAAAGGGGCTGGCGGTGTTGATGACGGCGTTGATGGTCTTGCCGTCGATGCTCAGCGCCGTGACGATGCGGCCATTCTGGATCGCCATGGGCAACACACCGACCGCGCCCGGCGGCTTCCAGTAGAGCACGCCGCCGGGGCAATGGTCCTGGTTGAAGAAGGCCAGCTTGTCGCTGCCGAAATCAACGCCCACGTCATAGACCGCCAGATAGTTGAGCGAGAGCAGGCCGATGGGGCGGGCGGCCGCGCCGCCGCCGGGCGCGCCGGCATCGTCGCCGCCGCCGAAGCCGCGTCCGCCGCCCAGCGACACCGGCCATTTGACGTTGGAGCCATGCAGCTTGCCCATCATGAAGTCGGAAATCGTGACTTCGTCGCGCGAGGTGCGGCCATTCTCATCCGACAGCAGCACGCTGTCGGCGCGATGGATGTCCAGGTTCAGCGCCTTGGCGGCGTCTTCGTTGATCTGGGTGGTGGTGCCGGCCGTCGCCAGGGTCAGCTTCTGATCGGTGCCGTTGATCTTGACGGGGACGGAAGCTGGGCCGCCACCGCGGGACTCCATCTGGATCTGGTCAACCATGGCCAGCGGCTTGGTGCAGGCGCCTTGCGCGAAAGCCGCGCCGGCAAACAGGCAGGTGAGCGGCAAGGCCGCAGCAAGATGGATGGCACGCATGGTTGTTTCCCCCGGAAATATCACACCAGGCGGCACCGTTTTGCCGGTGCCGGCCCGCGCCGGGGAATTACGCCACGGACCCTGCTGCCCGTTCAAGCTTTTGCTGCGTGTTGCGTTGCGGAATGTGTCACGAAATGTCGCGTGCGTGACGGGCGGTAGCAGTTTCCGCTACTTCCAGATCGGACGTCCGCTTCCCGGCAGGCCCAGGCTTGCCCATTTTTCCGTCACGCGGCGGACGACGTCTTCATCCATCGCGATCTTGCGGCCCCATTCGCGGCTGGTTTCCGGCGGCAGCTTGTTCGTGGCGTCCAGTCCGATCTTGGAACCCAGTCCCGATTCCGGCGACGCGAAATCGAGATAGTCGATCGGCGTGTTCTCGATGATGGTGACGTCGCGGGCCGGATCCATGCGGGTGGAGATCGCCCACATCACATCCTTCCAGTCGCGCGCGTCGATGTCGTCGTCCACCACGATCACCCATTTGGTGTACATGAACTGGCGCAGATACGACCACACCGCCATCATCACCCGCTTGGCATGACCGGGATAGGCCTTCTTCATCGCCACCACGGCGATGCGGTAGGAGCAGCCTTCCGGCGGCAGCCAGAAGTCCACGATCTCCGGGAATTGCTGGCGGATCAGCGGCACGAAGACTTCGTTGAGCGCCTCGCCCAGCACGCTGGGCTCGTCGGGTGGCCGCGCCGTGTAGGTGGACAGATAGATGGGATCGCGGCGCATGGTGATGGCCGTGACGGTGAAGACAGGGAAGCGTTCCACCGAATTGTAGTAGCCGGTGTGGTCGCCATAGGGCCCGTCGTCGCGATAATCCGAAAGCGAGACCTCGCCCTCGATCACGATCTCCGCCTCGGCCGGAACCTTGAGCGGCTGCGACACGCAGTCGGCCAGCTCCACTGCGCGCCCGCGCAGCAGGCCGGCGAACTGGTATTCGCTCAGCGTCTCGGGCACCGGCGTCACCGCCGCCAGGATGGTGCCGGGATCGGCGCCCAGGACCACGGCGGCGGGCAGGGGAGCAACCTTTTCCTTGCCCCAGCGCTGGTGATGCTGCGCCCCGCCGCGATGTTTGAGCCAGCGCATGATGGTCCGGTTCTTCGACAGGACCTGCATGCGGTAGATGCCAAGATTGTAATTGTCCTCGCGCGCGTCCGTCGGCCCCTTCGTCACTACCAGCGGCCAGGTGATCAGCGGCGCGGGCTCGCCCGGCCAGCATGTCATGACCGGCAGCCTGTTGAGGTCGATGTCGTCGCCGCGCAGGACAATTTCCT
>CAZYGO010000036.1:0-9951 GCA_964647455.1 uncultured Rhizobium sp. | reverse complement strand
CCCGCCCGAACGCCGCAGCGGCGCGAGGCCGGGCCTGCCGCTCTTTCAAGCTCGCGGCGTTCGTCGCTCGAAATGGTCCGCTTGCCGGGAGCCGGCCCTGCCCCTAACCTCCGGGAAAACGATGTAACCAGGGGGAGAATTATCATGGACAGGCGTGAACTTATCCGCTCGATGCTGGCATCGGGCGCGGCCTTGATGGCAAGCAAGGATGCCTTCGCCCAGAACACCGTGGCCAATGCCGCCCGTGGCATGGCCATGCCCACCATCCGCGATATCAGCGTGATCAACACGGCCCCCGCAGGCTCGCGTCTTTGCGTCGTGAAGATCACCACCAGCCAGCCCGGCCTGATCGGCTATGGCTGCGCCACCTTCACCCAGCGCGCCGACCTGATCGAACCCGCCGTCACCCAGTATCTCAAGCCGCTGCTGATGGGCCATCCGGTAGACCGCAGCGAGGATGCCTGGCAGATGGCCTATAACGGCTCCTACTGGCGCAACGGCCCGGTGCTGAACAACGCCATCAGCGGCGTGGACCAGGCGCTGTGGGACATCAAGGGCAAGATGGCGGGCATGCCCGTCTATGAACTGCTGGGCGGCAAGGCGCGCGAAGCCGCCGACCTGTACGGCCATGCCGAGGGCGCGGAGATCGCCGATACCATCAACAGCGCCAAGGGCTATATCGCCCAGGGCTTCCGCCATGTCCGCATCCAGGTCGGCGTCCCCGGCATGGCGGGCTATGGCTCGCCCACCGGCGGCGGCCGCATTCCCTCGCTGCATGACCGCCCGGTGTTCGAGCGCGAAGCTGCCCGCAAGCGCGCCCTGGCCCTGTTTGAAACCGCGCGCAAGGAGTTAGGCGAGAACGTCAAGCTGCTGCACGACGCCCATGAGCGTTACACGCCGAGCGAGGCGGTGCTGCTCTGCAAGCAGGCCGAACAGTTCAACCTGTTCTTCCTGGAAGACCCGCTGTCGCCGGAAGATATCGGCTGGTTCAAGAATATCCGCGCCCAGTGCGCCACGCCGCTGGCGATGGGCGAGCTCTTCAACAGCCCGCATGAATGGACGCCGCTGATCAGCGAGCGGCTGATCGACTATATGCGGATGCACATCTCGCAGATGGGCGGGCTGACGCCGGCACGGAAAGTGGCGGCGATGGGCGAAATCTTCAATGTCCGCACCGCCTGGCACGGCCCCGGCGACGTCTCGCCCTTCGGCCATGCCTGCAACCTGCACCTCAACCTCAACACCACCAATTTCGGCATCCAGGAATACACGCCGTTCAACGACGCGACGAAGGAGATCTTCAAGGGCTGCCCGGAAATGAAGGGCGGCTATCTCTATGCCAACGACAGGCCGGGCTGGGGCATCGAGGTGGACGAGGCGGCGGCGGCCAAGCGGCCCTTCAACCGCACCAATCCCATCAATGGCGGCTGGAACGATATCCGTCTGCCGGATGGGCAGATCATCAAACAGTAATCTCTCTCACCATGGCCGGCCATCCACCTTCCGCCCCGCAATGAAGTTGGATGGGCGGGTCAAGCCCGCCCATGGTGAGATTTTACTGAAACAGAAAGGCCGGGCTTTGCAGCCCGGCCTTTTCGTTCGTGCATGACGGCATTTCAAAAGACGATTAACCCATCACGGCCCGTCATATTGCCCGCCTCATATTGCCCCAAGTCAGACATGACATGCAGCACAGCTCCATTGTCGAAGACAATGCTCAGTCGCAACTTCTCGCTTTGGACCGAAACTATTTTCTTGCCAATTAGCCGATGCAGCATAACCGGTCCGCCTTCATGCGCCGTGCATTCGTACCGCCAAACTGCTCCGTCCGGTTGGACCTGTTCCAGAGCCAGCTCCGACAAAAGGCGGTTGCGCTCAAACCGAAATTGCGTGCTGTGCGGATCAAGGCAAACCTGCATCAGCGTGTCGCCGATGAAATGGTTCAGTTCCGAAGTAGGGGGAAATTCGTACATACGAAAATCCTAGTGAAAGCACCGACGAGCAAAGCGTGTCATGGCCGGCTTGCCCGGCCCATCCAGGGCAACAAACACGGCGCTCCCGACTCTGTATGGCCCGCGTGAAGTGGGCCGTGACAGTGGGCACTAGGTATTCATCGACTCAAAGAAGTCCGCGTTGTTCTTGCTCGAACGCAGCTTGTCGAGCAGGAACTCGATCGCGTCCACCGTGCCCATGGGCGAGAGGATGCGGCGCAGGACATAGGTCTTGGACAGGGTGCCCTTGTCCACCAGGAGTTCGTCCTTGCGGGTGCCCGACTTCATGATGTCGATCGCGGGGAAGACGCGCTTGTCGGCCACCTTGCGGTCCAGGATAATTTCCGAATTGCCGGTGCCCTTGAACTCTTCGAAGATCACTTCGTCCATGCGGCTGCCGGTGTCGATAAGGGCGGTGGCGATGATGGTCAGCGAGCCGCCTTCCTCGATGTTGCGGGCGGCGCCGAAAAAGCGCTTGGGCCGCTGCAGGGCATTGGCGTCCACGCCGCCGGTCAGCACCTTGCCCGATGACGGCACGACGGTGTTGTAGGCGCGCCCCAGACGGGTGATCGAGTCCAAGAGGATGATGACGTCGCGCTTGTGCTCGACCAGGCGCTTGGCCTTCTCGATCACCATTTCCGCCACCTGGACGTGGCGGGTGGCCGGTTCGTCGAAGGTCGAGGAAATGACCTCGCCGCGCACGGTGCGCTGCATGTCGGTGACTTCCTCCGGCCGCTCGTCAATCAAAAGCACGATCAGGAAGGCGTCGGGATGGTTGGCGGCAATGGCCTTGGCGATGTTCTGCAGGATCACGGTCTTGCCGGTGCGCGGCGGGGCGGTGATCAGGGCGCGCTGGCCCATGCCCTGGGGGGCGACGATGTCGATGACCCGGCCGGTCTTGTCCTTGATGGTGGGATCGTCCAGCTCCATCTTCAGCGGCTTGGTGGGATAGAGCGGCGTCAGGTTGTCGAAATGGACCTTGTGCTTGATCTGCTCGGGGTCCTCGAAATTGATCAGCGTGACCTTGAGCAGGGCGAAATAGCGCTCACCATCCTTGGGGGCGCGGATCGGGCCCTCGGCGGTGTCGCCGGTCCGAAGCCCAAAGCGGCGGATCTGGTTGGGGCTGACATAGATGTCGTCGGGGCCGGGCAGGTAGTTTGATTCCGGCGAACGCAGGAAGCCGAAGCCGTCCTGCAAAATCTCCACCACGCCGCCGCCGATGATATCGACATTGCGCTCCGCCAGCTCCTTGAGGATGGCGAAAAGCATGTCCTGCTTGCGCATGGACGAGGCGTTCTCGATCTCCAGCTCCTCGGCAAAAGCCAGCAGATCAGCGGGCTTTTTATCCTTGAGATCCTGCAGCTTCATGGTCTGCAAGCCGTCCTGGACTGTCATGGAAACACCTGAAATGGAATTGGCTGGGAAATCCGGCGTGGCGGCGCTTGCCATCACACGCAAAGGTTGGGTTTGGCGAACCGCCCCGGAACGATCCCACAGGTTTTGAAGTCTTCAATCTCGAAGTCTTCGGTCCTGAGGTCTTCGCCGGTTCGCCTCGCGCCTTGCGCAAGACGGCGGGTCAAAAGACGAGGGTGTTATAGCGGGATTTCAGCCCGGCGCAAATAGGCTCGAAACCGGGCATTTCTGAACGCCTGTTAAGGGTGCGCAGGTGCGTATCGCCTCGCGCTTGCTGCCTTCCCGGCCTCGCGCCGCGTTTGGCGATGCGGCGCTGCGGCGTTCGGCCCTGCGAAAGGTCCGCCGGACCTTTCGTTCAACAAGCCTCACCCCCCGAACGGCTTGATCACCACCAGGATCACGATCAGCACCATCAAGAGGGCCGGGATTTCGTTGATGATGCGGTAATAGCGGGCGGGATGATCGCGGCGATCGGCCTGGAAGCCGCGCCACAGCCGCACATTCAGGCCGTGCATGCCCGACAGCACGATCACCAGCGCGAACTTGATGTGCAGCCAGGTGTCGAGATAGGCGCCGGTGATCCAGGCCAGGGCAGGCCCCAGGATCCAGACCAGGATGAAGGACGGATTGATGATCGCCTTCAGCAGCCTGGTTTCCATCACCTTGAAGGTCTCGCTGGCCTCCGAGCCCGGCGCGGTGCCTGCGTGATAGACGAACAGGCGCGGCAGGTAGAGCATGCCCGCCATGAAGGCGATCACGGCGATGATGTGCGCCGCCAGAATCCAGTCCATGTAGTCGGCAAGGAAATTGCGAAGCTCGTCCATCTATCCCTCCAGAGCGCAGCGGCAGGATTGCGCCGGACAGATCCGGCTTCCCGTGCTGCTGATGGTGCCCGTGCTGGCGATGGCTTGCCGGACCAGTGTGGCGAGGCCGCCAATGAAGGCAGGCTCGGCGCCGGCGGTGGGCGCGCGGCGATAATCCTTCACCCCTGCCTCATGCGCAAGCTTGGCGTACTCGATGTCCAGTTCCACCAGGGTCTCGGAATGTTCGCTGACAAAGGCCACGGGGGCGACGATGACGCCCTTGCCGTCCCGGCCGGCCCTGGCGATTTCCGCGTCGGTGGCGGGACCGATCCATTCCAGCGGTCCCACCCGGCTCTGGTAGCAGACCACCGGTTCGAGTTCCGGCATGCCCAGGGTGGCGACGATGGCGGCGGCGCTGCGTTCCACCTGCCACTGATAGGGATCGCCCCGGGCGATGGTGCGCTTGGGCAGTCCGTGCGCCGAGAGCAGCAGCCGGTAGGACAGGCCCGGCCGCAGGTCTTTCGCCGTGGCGCGGATGCGCGCGGCCATCGCCGCCACGAAGCCGGGCTCCTGGGGATAGCAGCAGATCCGGCTGGTCGGCACCGCCAAGCCCGCCTTTCTGGCGGCGCGGTCCCAGTCCTCGAAGGACGAAGCGGTGGTGGTGGTGGAAAATTGCGGATACAGCGGCAGAAGCACGATGCGGTCGGGGCCGTAGGCCTTCACCGCCTGGGCCGCGCCGTCGCTGAAGGGGTGCCAGTAGCGCATGGCGATGAAGGTCTTTGCCTCCATCGCGCCCAGCGCCCCCTCCAGGGCCCGCGCCTGGGCTTGCGTTTCCGGCACGATCGGCGAGCCGCCACCCATCTGGGCATAGATATGCCGCGCGACGGGCGCACGCCGCCGGGAGATCAGCCGCGCCAGCGGCCAGCGCAGGAACCAGGGCAGGGCGATGATGGCCGGATCGGAAAAGAGGTTGCGCAGGAAGGGCTGAACCGCATCCTGGCCGTCGGGCCCGCCCAGGTTGAACAGGACGATGGCGATCTTCAAGCTGGCCGCTCCTGGCGGATGCGCCGCAACAGCTGCTCGACATGGGCGATGGGGGTTTCCTGCAGGATGCCATGGCCCAGGTTGAAGACGAATGGCACGCCCCGCATGGCGTCCAGGATACGGTCCACCGCCTTGTCCAGCGATGCGCCGCCCGCCACCAGGGCCAGCGGATCGAGATTGCCCTGCACGGCGCAGAGCGGCGACAGCGTCCGCGCCGCCCAGCCCATGGGAGCGGCGGTATCCAGCGAGACCGCGTCCACGCTGGTGCAGCGGGCATAGGCCTCATAGCCCAGCAGTGTCGCGGTGCGGGGAAAGCCGATGATATGCGCGTCCGGGCGGGCGGCACGCACCTTCTGCACAATGATGCGGGTGGGCTTGATCACCAGCTTTTCGAAAAGATGTTCCGGCAGGCCGCCAGCCCAGCTGTCGAAGATCTGCACCGCATCGGCGCCAGCCTCGAGCTGGCGGATCAGGTGGAACGCGACGCAATCGACCAGTATATCCAGAATCTGTCCAAAGCCTTCGGGATCGCGCCAGGCCCAGAGCCGCGCCGCCTTCTGTTCGTTGCCGCCCGCGCCAGCGGCCAGATAGGTGGCCAGCGTCCAGGGCGCACCGGCGAAGCCCAGCAGGGCGCGGTCGGCGAAGCCTTCGGCGTCCAGCCCCGCCCGCGTGCGCCGCAGGGCCTCATAGACCGGTTCGAAATAGGCCGCCCAATGCTCGGGATCGCGGTCGAACCCGTCTGGCGAAGTCACCGGCGTCAGGCTGGGGCCCTCGCCGGCCGTGAAGGTCACCTTCTGCCCGAGCGCCTCGGGCACGGTGAGAATGTCGGAAAAGATGATCGCGGCGTCGAAGCCGAAACGGCGGATCGGCTGCAGGGTCACTTCCGCGGCGAATTCCGGATTGAGCGCCATGCCCCAGAAGGAGCCGGCCTTCTCCCGCACGGCCCGGTATTCCGGCAGGTAGCGGCCTGCCTGGCGCATCAGCCAGACCGGCGGCGGAGAGACCGCATCACCGGCCAGCACGCGCAGGAGTTTTACATCCTTCTTCAAAACAAGACTCCAGGGAATCTAAGGATGTTGAAGTTGATGTTAGGCCTGTGGGCTGTGGGTGGAACCTTGGACATACGCCCCCTCTAAGCCGAACCATCCGTCGACTCAAGCGCTTGGCGGGATGGCTGGCGCCGCCATCTTGTCCACGGGCGGGCCGCTTCCTCCCCACCCATGCTCCGGGGCGCACAGCATGGCGGGGAAAAGCAAAGAAAATCCCCCGGCCTTGCAGGCTTTTCCCCGCCGGGCTATGGCCGTTGGGGACAATCAGGGCAGTCTTTGTGGAGCAAAAATTCCACCTCCATCTGGTCTCCGACTCCACCGGCGAGACCCTCAATGCCATGGCCAATGCCGCCCTGGCCCAGTTCGAGAATGTGGACGTCCAGATCCATTCCTATGCCCTGGTGCGCAGCGAACACCAGCTTTCCCGCGCCCTGGACCATATCGCCGTGGCGCCGGGGGCGGTGTTCTTCACCCTGGCCAACCCGGTCCTGAACCAGCGGCTGGTCAGCCGCTGCGACGCCCTGCTGGTGGATTGCATCGACGTGCTGGAAGAGCCGCTCAAGCTGCTGGGCAGGGTCCTGGGAAAACAGGAAAGCCACAAGGTTGGCCGCCAGCACCAGGTGGACCAACGCTATCTGGACCGCATCGAGACCCTGAATTTCGCCATCGCCCATGACGACGGGCAGGGGGTGGAAGGCATCGGCCATGCCGAAGTGATCCTGACCGGCGCCAGCCGCACCTCCAAGACGCCGACCTGCGTCTATCTCGCCATCCGCGGCATCAAGGCGGCGAACGTGCCGCTGGTGCCGGGATTGCCACCACCGCCATCCCTGCTGGCCACCAACGCCCTGGTGGTGGGCCTGTGGGTCTCGCCCGACCGGCTGGTGCAGGTGCGGCGCAACCGGCTCACCACCATGGGCGAAACCCGCAGCACCGACTATGTCGATCTCGACCAGGTCCGGGCGGAAGTCGCCGCCACGCGGGCGCTGTTCGAGAACCAGGGCTGGCCCACCATCGACGTTACCCGCCGCTCCATCGAGGAAACCGCGGCGACGGTGATGAACCTGCTTGCCGAGCGCAGGGGCGGGGCGTGACGGAAAGGCTGCGGGACAGCGGGCAGCCCTTCCTGCCGGAAAACGGGCCGCTGCGGCTGGTCCTGGCTTCGGGCAGCGCCTCGCGCGCCCGCCTGCTGACCGCGGCGGGGGTGGATTTCATCAAGGCCCCCGCCGATATCGACGAAACGGCGCTGATGCCGGCCGGCGGCGATGCCGGTGCCGCGGCGCTGGCCCTGGCGGGGCTCAAGGCCCTGTCGGTGAGCGAGCACCGCCCCGGCGCGCTGGTGCTGGGCGCGGATTCCATTCTCGATTTCGCCGGCGAGCGCATCTCCAAGTCGCCGGACGTAATGGCGGCAAAGGCGCTGCTGAAGCGGCTTTCGGGCAAGACCCACCGCATCGTCTCGGCCGCCATCCTGGTCCGCGACGGCAAGGTGCAGTGGCGCCATGTCGGCGAAGGTACGCTGACCATGCGGCGGCTGGGCGAAGCCTTTCTCGACGCCTATCTGGCGGCGGAAGCGCCCGCAATTCTTGCCTCGGTCGGCTGCTATCATCTGGAAGGACGCGGCGCCCAGCTTTTCGACCGGATCGAGGGCGACTATTTTTCCATCCTCGGTCTGCCGCTCCTGCCGGTGCTGGCGGCATTGAGGGAGCAGGGATTGCTGGAGACATGAAACGCGCAGGCGTTATCGGCTGGCCCGTCGCCCATTCGCTTTCGCCGGTGCTGCATGGCTACTGGCTGAAGCAGTATGGCATTGAGGGCTCCTACGAAAAGATTCCCGCCGCGCCGGACGATTTTGGCGCCACCATCGCGCGGTTGCGCGGCGAAGGCTTTGTCGGCGTCAACGTCACCGTGCCGCACAAGGAAGCGGCCTTTGCGCTGGCGGATAGCAATGACGCGGTGGCGCAGAGCGCACATGCCACCAATCTGCTGGTCTTTCGCGCCGATGGTATCGCCGGCCGCAATACCGATGCCTATGGATTGATGGCGTCGCTGAAAACCGAGATCGGCCCGCTGGACGGGCGCGATGTCATACTGCTGGGGGCAGGCGGCGCGGCGCGAGGGGCGCTGCTGTCCCTCGATCAGCTGGGAGCCGCGCGCGTGCATCTGCTCGCCCGCGACGAGGCCAGGGCGAAAGCCCTGGCCGCGGCCCTGGCGCCGCATGTCGGGGCGAAGATTCTCAGTGGTTCCCTGGCTGCCTGGAAAAGCGTGGCGCCGGGAGTGGTCCTGGCGGTCAATGCCACCAGCGCCGGCATGGGCGGCAACGCTCCGCTGGACCTTGATCTCTCCCTCCTGCCCAAGGGCGCCGCCGTCTGCGATATCGTCTATCATCCGCTGGAGACGCCGCTGCTGCGGGATGCGCGCGCGCATGATCTCAAGGCCATCGACGGGCTGGGGATGCTGATGCACCAGGCGGTGCCATCCTTCGAAGCCTTTTCGGCACGCGGCCCGACGTCACCCCCGGCCTGCGCGCCGCGCTGGTGGAAGCCCTTGGCAAGCGCTAGGCCCTTTGTCATCGGCCTGACCGGCGCGATGGGCATGGGCAAGAGCACCACCGCCCGGCTTTTCGCCGAGGAAGGCGTGCCGGTGTTCGATGCCGACCAGGCGGTGCACGACATCTATACCAATCCCGTGGCGCTGGCCGGCGACATCCAGTCCCTTTTCCCGGGCTCCATCGTCGAAGGCAGCATCAGCCGTGCCCGCATCGCCGCCCAGATGACGCCGCAAAAGCTGGAACAGCTGGAAGCCCTGATCCATCCGCTGGTACTGCGCATGCGCGAGCAGTTCGTGGAGGCGCATGCCGCCGCGCCCATTCTTGTGCTCGACGTGCCGCTGCTGCTGGAAACCGGCGTGACGGTGGACGCGGTGGTGGTGGCGTCGGCGGCGTCCCACGTCCAGAGGGAGCGGGTGCTGGCGCGCCCCGGCATGACCGAGGGCCGGTTCACCGCCCTTTCCGCCCGCCAGCTCAGCGATGCGCAAAAGCGTTCACAGGCGCATTATGTGGTGATGACCGACAAGGGCTTGGATCATGCCCGCGAACAGGTGAAAATGATCCTTGCCGACATCCGGGACAAATTGCGAGCGTGAGATCGTCTTTCGATACCGAAACAACCCGGTTCGAGCCGGGCGATGGCCATCCGCCCCGCGGCTTTCGCGAAGCGAAGGTCGCCATCAAAAGGACGATGCGATAGATGCGTGAGATCGTCTTCGACACGGAAACCACAGGGTTCGAGCCGGGCGACGGCCATCGCATCGTCGAAATCGGCCTGGTTGAATTGCTCGACCATTTCCCCACCGGCAAGGAGCTCGGCTTCTATCTCAACCCCGAGCGCGACGTGCCCATCGAATCCCAGCGGGTGCACGGTCTCACCAACGAATTCCTCGCCGACAAGCCGCTTTTCGCGCAGGTGGTGGAGGAATTCCTGGAATTCATCGGCGATGCGCCGCTGGTGATCCACACCGCCAGCTTCGACATCAAGTTCATCAATGCCGAACTGACCCGCATCGGGCGCGAGACCATCCCCTTCCACCGCGCCATCGACACGATCGAGATCGCCAAGCGCAAGCTGCCTGGCGCCCGCTATTCGCTGGACGAGT
>CAZYGO010000035.1:0-5246 GCA_964647455.1 uncultured Rhizobium sp. | reverse complement strand
CAAGGTGACCAGCGCGCCTTCGTCTTCGGCAACCAGAATGGCGGGCTTGGTCATCAGTGCTTGGCCTCGAAGGGAACCGCGGTCTCGCTGGTGGTGTCGGCCTTGGGACGTGCGGTGTTGAGATGGTCGGCCTTGACCATGTGATAGACGGTCTCGGCGATATTGGTGGCATGGTCGCCCGCCCGCTCGATATTCTTGGCGACGAACAGCAGATGCGTGCAAAGGCCGATGGTGCGCGGATCTTCCATCATGTAGGTGAGAAGCTCGCGGAACAGGCTGTTGTAGATCTCGTCGATCTCGCCGTCGCGCTGCCACACCGCCTCGGCTTCCTCGGCGTCGCGGTTGGAGAAGGAATCCAGCACCTGCTTGAGCTGGTTCTGCGCCGCCTTGCCCATGCGGCCAAGGCTCTGGGTCAGGCGAATGGGCGGCTCGCGGTTCAGCACCAGGGCGCGCTTGGCGATGTTCTTGGCCAGGTCGCCGATGCGCTCCAGCTCGTTGGCGATCTTGATCGCCGCCATGGTCTCGCGCAGGTCCACCGCCATGGGCTGGCGCAGGGCCAGCAGCTTCAGCGCCCGCTCCTCGATCTCCTGCTGCAGGGCGTCGATGCGCGCATCGCCGGCCACCGCGCCCTCGGCGGCGTTGGAGTCGCGGCGGGCGATGGCGTCGATGGCGGCCGCCAGCTGCGCCTCGGCCAGGCCGCCCATCTGGGCGACGGCGGCGGACAGGGCCTGAAGCTGTTCATCGAAGGACTTGACGGTATGGTCGGTCATCGGCGGCTCACCATGCGATGCGGGAATGGGCTTAAGAGCGTCGCACCAAGTCTATGCGACAGTTTTATAGCAGTTCTGTGACAGGCTGGGATTCCGCGGTTTTTGGCGCATTTTCCCCGCCTTCCAGGGCTGGCAGGGCGGGCAGGATGATGGTGAAGGTGCTGCCCTCCCCGATCTTGCTGTCGATGCTGAGTCGGCCCTGATGGCGGGAAAGGATGTGCTTGACGATGGCCAGGCCCAGGCCGGTGCCTCCCCGCTCGCGGCTGCGCTTGACGTCCACCCGGTAGAAGCGCTCGGTCAAACGGGGCAGCGCCTCGCGCGGAATGCCCTCGCCGTCATCCTTGACCGCGGCAAAGACATGGCCGTTCTCCCGGCCCAGGCTGATCACGACATGGCCGCCGACGCGGCCATACTTGATGGCATTGTGGATGAGGTTCTGGAACAGCTGCACCAGCTCGTCATGATCGCCCAGGATTTCCGGCAGCGGCACCGCCTCGATGCCGACGGTGATGTCGTCCTGCGCCGCCAGCGGCGCCAGCGCCGCCGCCGCCTGGCGCACCACCGGTTCCAGCGCCACCCGCCCCAGGGGCGGGACATGCTCGTTGAGCTCGATGCGGGTGAGCGAAAGCAGGTCGTCGATCAGCCGCCGCATCCGCGCCGCCTCCGCCGCCATGATGACAAGGAATTTCTCCCGCGCCACCGCGTCGTCGCGGGCCGGGCCCTGCAGCGTCTCGATGAAGCCCGATACCGCCGCCAGCGGCGTGCGCAGCTCATGGCTGGCATTGGCCACGAAGTCGGCGCGCATCTGCTCGCTGCGGCGGATGGCGGTGATGTCGTGGAGCAGGAGCGCCACCAGTCCGTCGTCGATGCGGGCGGTATAGGCCTCGTAGTGCCGCTCCACCGCGCCGGCGATGGTGAAGGGCGCGTTGCCGGCCTCGCCGTCATGCAGGGCGCGGTCCACCGCGTCCAGCACCGCCGGGTTGCGCAGCACGGCGCTGAGATGCTTGCGCTCCAGCGCCTGGCCCAGCGCCGCCTGCATGTCGGCATTGGCCATCAGCACCCGCTCGCCGGCGTCCAGCAGCATCACGGGCAGCGGCAGCCTTTCGAGCAGCAGGCGGGCGAGCGGCGGCAGGCTGGCCAGCGGGTCGGACGGCGTCGCCGGCGCGGCGTTGACCGTCACCGGCCGGAAGGCGAGGAAGCGGCGCAGCAGCAGCACCCCAAGGCCGAAGCCCGCCAGGCCCCATACCGCCTTGCCGCCCATGAGAGCGACAACGGCGCCGCCAGCCACCAGCCCCAGCAGGGCCGGGCCCATCCAGCCGCGCAGGATACGCAACGATTCCACCATGGGCCCATCATAGCGACGATTGCGACGGACCGGTAACGCCCGGGAATCGCAAGCCCAGGCCGCGCCCGGACGCCGCCGCCAAGCGGGCTTGCCAGGCGGTCTCGCCCGAGCAGGGGGCGGTCATGGGAGGCGGCGAAGGCCTGGGAGCAGGCCCGGTTCAATCATCGCGCACTTTTCCGCGGCCCTGCTTGACCTGCGCCCGGCGCTTCTTGTCGTCGCGGCGCTTGGCCTTGCTTGCCCTGGGCACGCGGGTCTTGCGGCGGGCCTTCCGCGGAATGGCGGCGGCGGCGACGATCGCGGCCAGCCGGGCGCGGGCATCGGCACGGTTCCTCTCCTGGTCGCGGAAGCGCTGGGCCTGGATCACCAGAAGGCCCTGCCTGGTCAACCGGCCGCTGAACAGCAGCGCCGCGCGCGCCAGTTCGGTCAGGCTGGGCGAGGCGCGCACATCGAAGCGCAGCTCCACCGCGCTGGCCACCTTGTTGACGTTCTGGCCGCCGGGACCGGAGGCGCGCACGAACCGCTCCCGCAATTCGTCCGCGGGGATGGTGATGCGGTCATTGACCTTGAGGTCGCTCATCGCCATTCAGTATATCCGGACCGGACGCAAAGAACACCGATGACGCAAGGCTTCTCCCGGCAAAGGCTGGACCGTATCGCGCCCTTCCTGAGGCGCGCCTGGATCGAACCCGGCTGGCTGCCGGGGGCGCAACTGCTGCTGTGGCGGCGGGGCGAGACCGTGCTGGACATCGTGGCGGGAGAGCGCGACCGGGTGCGCGGCACACCGATGGAGCGGGACACCATCCACCGCATCTATTCCATGACCAAGCCGATGACCAGCGTGGCGGCGCTGATGCTGCTGGAGGAAGGCGCCATCGCCCTGGACGATCCGGTGGCGAAATTCATTCCCGCCTTCGCAGGGCTGCAAGTGTTCGCGGGCGGCGAGCCCGGAAATTTCACCACCACGGCGCCGGCGCGGCCGATGACGGTGCTGGACCTGATGCGCCACACCTCCGGCTTCACTTACGGCTTCCTGCAGCGCACCGCGATCGACGCCGAATATCGCCGCCTGCGCCTCGCCGAACCCGATCTCGAAGGTGGCCTGCCGGAAATGATGCGGCTGCTGGCCGGGCTGCCGCTGGAATTCTCGCCCGGCGCGGCCTTCAACTATTCCGTCTCCACCGACGTGCTGGGGCATGTGGTGGAGATCGCCGGCGGCATGAACCTGCGCGACTTCTTCAAGGCGCGGCTGCTGGAGCCGCTGGGCATGACGGATACGGACTTCTTCGTGCCCGAGGACAAGCGCGGCCGCCTGGCCACCTGCTACTGGTCCAAGGACGACCGGCTGGCGCTGTGGGATGACGGCGTCAAGACCATGCGCTATGCGGCCGTGCCGCCGCTCCTGTCGGGCGGAGGCGGGCTGGCCGGCACCGCCGCCGACTATCTGCGATTCACCCGCATGTTGCTGAACCGGGGCGAACTGGACGGGGTGCGCTATCTCTCGCCCAAGACCGTCGCGCTGATGACCATGAACCACCTGCCCGGCAGGTGCGAGATCGCCGATCTGATGCCGGCCTCGGGCCTGTTCAACGAAACCGGCTATCGCGGCGTCGGCTTCGGGCTGGGGGTGGCGGTGATGCAGGACCTGTCGCACGCCGCCCTGCCCGGCAGTATCGGCGAATATACCTGGGGCGGCCTGGCCGGAACCTTCTTCTTCGTGGACCCGAAGGAGGAGATGATCGCCATCGTCATGACCCAGGTCATCGACAACCAGGTGCGGCGGATGCGCCTGCGACGCGACCTTCGCACCCTGATATACTCGGCGATGACCGAAAGCTTTTCATGATTTCAGGCTGGGCATGATCGAGACCCTGGACATCACCGGCTGGCACCAGGCCATTGACGGCGCCACCCGCGACCGCGCCGTGCACGCGCTGGAGCGGGGCGCGGTGCTGTTCTTTCCCCGCCTGCGCTTCGATCTGGGCAATGACGAGACCCGCTTCCTCGATCCCGCCGTCAGCGACGGCAAGTCCAAGAATATCAGCCTCAATCCGGTCAATGGCCGGTTGCAGGCGACCTCGCTCACCGGGGCGGACGCGGCCGCGCTGGGCGCGATGATCGAGCGCTTCGGCGCTTCCGCCACCCGGCTGGTGGGCGAATTGCTGCCCTACCGCAATGTCGAGCGGGCCCGTACCAGTTTCCGCCCGGTGGAGGTGGAAGGGCGCAGCTATTCCCCGATCAGCAACGACCGGCTGCTGCATGTCGATGCCTTTCCCTCGCGGCCAATGCAGAAGGGCCGGCGCATCCTGCGCTTCTTCTGCAACGTGGCGCCGGCGGATTACGGCCGGCGCGGCGAGCGTCACTGGCATGTCGGCCCGCCTTTCGAGGACTTCGCGCGGCAGTTCCTGACGCGGGCCCGCACCCACCTGCCCGGCAAGTCCTGGCTCTGGAGCAGGCTGGGCGTCACCCATGGCCGGCGCAGCGCCTATGACGAGATGATGCTGTCGCTGCACGACGCCGCCAAGCTGGATGCCACCTTCCAGGCCAACGCGCCGCAAGAGGATGTGCGCTTCCCGCCGGGCAGCTGCTGGCTGGTCTATACCGACCAGGTGCTGCATGCGGCGCTGGGCGGCGCCTTCGCCCTGGAGCAGACTTTCCATCTCGATCTCGATGAGATGGGCGAACCGGCGCGCAGCCCCTTGCGGGTGCTGGAGCGGCTGACGGGAAAAGCGCTGAGTTGAGGTGAAGTCCTCCCGCTCAGGCGGCGGTGACGCCGATCTCGGCGAGCTTGGCCCGGACGGTGACGCGGTCGAAAGGCTTCATCAGATATTCGTTGGCGCCGGCATGGATGACATGGGCGATTTCCTCGGCATCGCTCTCGGTGGTGGCCACCAGGATCACCGGATGGTCGCCGCCCTGCTGGCCGCGCACGCTCTTGAGGAAATCCACCCCTTTCATGCCAGGAAGGTTGCCGTCGAACAGGATGATGTCGGGCATCCTGTCGCGCACCGCGCGCAGCGCGCCCAGGCCGTCCTCGGCCTCGGCGACGTTGAACTTCATTTCCTCGAAAATCTTGCGGGCCACGGTGCGCAGCACGCGGCTGTCATCGACGATCAGGCAGTTCATGGCCATGG
>CAZYGO010000034.1:0-3707 GCA_964647455.1 uncultured Rhizobium sp. | reverse complement strand
ACTGCGGCTGCTGCCGCTGCTGCGCGGCCGACTCATTCTCCCTGTCGTGGATATCCAGCGCCCCGAAATCCTGGTGGTGCGCGATGCGAACGGTCGTACCAACTGGGACAGCAACGGCGGCGACAATACCGGCTGGAAGCTGCCGGCGATCCGGCGCTTTCTGGTGCGGGACGGGCATGTCGTGATCGACGATGCCGTGCGCAGGCTCCGGTTCGCCGGCACTGTCAATTCCAGCGAGGAAGCCGGCGGACGGCACGCCGCCTTCACCATGACCGGCGACGGCACTCTCAACGACAACAAGTTCACTGCCGACGTCCATGGCGGCCCGCTGCTGAATGTTGATGAATCGCGGCCCTACAGCTTCACTGCCGATATCCACGCCGGCGCCACCCATGTCGCCGCCGATGGCAGCGTCACCCATCCCTTCCATCTGGACCGCTATCGGGCCGCCCTGACCCTGAGCGGGCCGAACCTCGCAGATCTCTACTATCTCACCGGCCTGGTGCTGCCGCGCACGCCGGCGTATCGCGTCAGGGGCAACCTGCAACGGGACGGAACGCAGTACCGCTTCACCGCCATCAATGGCGTGCTTGGTTCATCCGACATCAATGGCGATCTGGCAGTGGATGCCGCCGGCGATCTGCCGCTGCTGACCGGGCGTCTGGCGTCCAGGCGTCTGGCCTTTGACGATCTGGGTTTTCTGTTCGGCGGCGGCAGGAGCGGCCCGGCCGCGGCCTCGCGCTATCTGCTGCCGGACATGACCTTGCACACCGAGCGGCTGCGGCAGATGAACGCCGAAGTGGACTACAGCGCCCAGTCCATTGCTTCGCGCGACTTTCCCTTGCGCGGCTTCGGCACCCATGTCTCGCTGCAGGGCGCCGTCCTCGACCTCAAGCCGCTGGCCTTCCAGTTTCCCCAGGGGCGCCTGGCCGGCGAACTGAAGATTGATGGGCGCAAGGACGTGCCGGTGACCAGCGTCGATGCGCGCTTCAGCGATATCCATATCGAGAATTTCATCAAGACCGGCGACAAGCCGCTGACCGGCGTGCTGGAAGCCCGCGCCAGGGTGAGCGGGCGCGGAAAATCGGTGCATGAAGCCGCCTCCACCGCCGATGGCCAGGTCACGGTGGCTATTCCCGGCGGCGGCATGCGGCATTCCCTGGCGGAATGGCTGGGCGTAGATGTGCTGAACGCGATCGGCCTCAGCCTTTCCGGCGACCAGAGCAACACCCGTCTGCGCTGCGCCGTGGCGAATTTCGACGCCCGGAACGGCATCCTGACGGCGCAGCAATTCGTGCTCGACACAGATCCGGTGCGGATAGATGGCAAGGGCCATGTGGATATGAATGACGAAAGCCTCAGCCTCACCCTTCAGGGTCATCCCAAAAGCTTCCAGCTTTTCCGGGTGAAGGTGCCGGTCGGCATCAGTGGCCGGCTGGCCGCGCCCGCCATCACCATCGACCCCAAGCCGGCGCTGGTGCAGGGCGGCATCGGCCTGGGACTGAGCGCGATCACTCCCCTTGCCGCCATCCTTGCCTTCCTCGATCCCGGCCTTGCCAAGGATGCCAATTGCGCCGTCCTGCTCAGCGGTGCGCAAAGCGCGGGCGCGCCAGTGAAGACCGAGGCGGTGAAGCGGGCGGCGCCTGTCAGGAAATAACCCTGCTGGCAAGGTCATTATTTTGGATTCGGGAACTTGTACGCCAGCCGGGAAGGCCCATCTTTACCGCCGCAGAGATGCTTGAAAGGGCAGGGCAATGAATTTTTCCCGTAAGCTCATGGGCTTGGTTGTGGCTTTGGGCGTGGCGGTCAGCCTGGCCGGTTGCGGCTACAACACCATTCCGACCCAGGACCAGGAAGTGAAGGCCAGATGGGCCGATGTGCAGGCCGCCTATCAGCGCCGCGCCGATCTGATTCCCAACCTGGTCAACACGGTGCAGGGTTATGCCAACCAGGAGAAATCCGTGCTCGTGGCTGTGACCGAGGCGCGCGCCTCGGCGACCCAGCCCAAATTCGATGCCTCCACGATCACCGATCCCGCCAAGTTCGCCGAGTTCCAGGCGGCCCAGGACAAGCTGTCCGGCGTGCTGGGGCGGTTGATGGCGATCAGCGAGCAGTATCCGGACCTCAAGTCCAACACCAACTTCCTGGCGCTGCAGTCGCAGCTGGAAGGCACGGAAAACCGCATTGAGATCGCCCGCCGGGACTACAATGCGGCGGTGCAGACATACAACACCACGCTGGTGACCATCCCCGGCTCGATCTGGGCGGCCACCGTGCACAAGAGCTACAAGCCGGCCACCATGTTCCAGGCTTCGGCGTCCGCGCAATCGGCGCCGGTGGTGAATTTCAACTCGGGCGCACCCGCTCCGGCGCAACCGTCGCCGGCCCAGCCTGCCTCGCCCTGATGCGATGAAGGCGTTTCTCGCCGGATTGCTGCTTGTCTTCCTGGCGCTGCCGGCCCAGACCACGAGGGTTGAGGCGGCGCCAACCTTTCCGGCGCTCACCGGACGGGTGGTGGATGACGCCCATATCCTGTCCGAGGGCACCCGACAGGAGCTGACGGAAAAGCTGGCGGCGCTGGAAGCCAAAACCTCGCGCCAGCTGGTGGTGGTGACGCTGCCCTCGCTGCAGAATTACGAAATCTCAGACTATGGCTATCAGCTGGGCCGCACCTGGGGCATCGGCCAGAAGGGCATGAACAATGGCGCCCTGCTGATCGTGGCGCCCAACGAGCGCCGGGTGCGCATCGAGGTCGGCTATGGCCTGGAGCCGATCCTCACCGATGCCTTCTCATCGGTGGTGATCCAGACCCAGATCACCCCGCGTTTCAAGCAGGGGGATTTCGACGGCGGCGTCAGCGCCGGCGTCGATGCCCTGATCCAGCAGCTTTCGCTGGAAACCTCCGTCGCGGAGCAGCGGGCGGCGGCCGCGGCGCAGCAGTTGCGGCACGGCAACCAGGATGATGGCGGCGGCCTTCCCGCCCTGATCGTTTTCCTGGTCATTCTTTTCATCGTCTTCCGCGTTTTTGGCGGCTGGGGCTTCCTGCCCTTCCTGTTCATGGGCGGCGGGCGGGGCGGCTATCGTGGCGGCGGTTGGGGCGGCGGGGGGTTTTCCGGCGGCGGCGGCTCCTTCGGCGGCGGCGGCTCATCGGGGAGGTGGTGATGCTGACTCAAACCGACCGCAAGCGCATTGCCGATGCCGTGGCCGCGGCGGAAGCGAAAACCGACGGCGAGATCACCTGCGTGCTGGCGCAGGAGGTTTCCAACTATCGCGAGGTGCCGCTGGGCTGGGCGGCGCTGGCCGCGCTGGGCCTGCCGGCGCTGCTGGTGCTGATCTTCAACGAAAGGCTGGCGCGGGCCGCCATCTTCACCAGCTGGACCGACGAAAGCCTGCGCGCCGTGGAGGGGCTGGTGCTGCGGGCCTTGTCGTCCTATGCGCTGCTGCAGGCGGCGATCTTCGTGGCGGTCATGCTGGTGGTGGGCCTGCCGCCGGTGCGCCGCGCCATGACGCCGAGAGCGCTGAAGCGGCACCGCGTCCGCACGGTGGCGCGGCATCATTTTGCCGCCTCCGGCTACCGGCTCGGGCACGGCGTGCCGCACATCCTGATCTTCGCCTCCCTGCGTGACCGCTGCGTCGAGTTGGTGGCGCACAAGGCCATCCATGAAACGGTGGGTCAGGGTCTTTGGGACGAGGCGGTGGCGGCGGTA
>CAZYGO010000033.1:0-4441 GCA_964647455.1 uncultured Rhizobium sp. | reverse complement strand
CAGGGCAAGGCGATTGTCAATTCCATCTCGCTCAAGGAAGGCGAGGAAGCCTTCATCGAACATGCCCGCGAGGTGCTGCGCTTCGGTGCCGCCGTGGTGGTGATGGCGTTCGACGAGGTCGGCCAGGCCGACACGAAAGAGCGCAAGATCGAGATCTGCAACCGCGCCTATCGGCTGCTCACCGAAAAGCTGAACTTCCCGCCGGAAGACATCATTTTCGATCCCAATATCTTTGCCGTCGCCACCGGCCTTGAAGAGCACAACGAATATGGCAAGGCCTTCATCGAGGCGGCCGAAATCATCCGGCGCGAGAACCCGCATGCCCATATCTCGGGTGGCGTCTCCAACTTCTCCTTCTCCTTCCGCGGCAACGAGAAGGTGCGCGAGGCGATGCATACGGTCTTCCTGTTCCACGCCATCAAGGCCGGCATGGACATGGGTATCGTCAATGCCGGGCAGCTTTCGGTCTACCAGGACATCCCGACGCCCTTGCGCGAAGGCATCGAGGATGTGCTGTTCAACCGTCGCGCCGACGCCACCGAGCGGCTGCTGGAACTGGCGCAGCAATTCAAGGGCGGCGCCGCCACGGCCGAGGTGGAAGACGCCGCCTGGCGCAGCGCCCCGGTCAATGACCGCATCACCCATGCCATGGTGCATGGCATCGACGCTTTCATCGTCGAAGACACGGAAGAAGCGCGCCGTGCCGCCGAGAAGCCGTTGCATGTGATCGAAGGTCCGCTGATGGCGGGCATGAATGTGGTGGGCGACCTGTTCGGTTCCGGCAAGATGTTCCTTCCCCAGGTGGTGAAATCCGCCCGCGTGATGAAGAAGGCGGTGGCCTATCTGCTGCCCTTCATGGAGGGCGACAAGTCGGCGCCGTCCGAAAGCGCGGGCAGGATCGTCATGGCGACGGTGAAGGGCGATGTGCACGACATCGGCAAGAACATCGTCGGCGTGGTGCTGCAGTGCAACGGCTACGAGGTCGTCGATTTGGGGGTGATGGTGCCGCCGCAAAAGATCCTGGACGCGGCGCGCGAGCACAAGGCCGACATTATCGGTCTTTCGGGCCTGATCACGCCATCGCTGGATGAAATGGTGTTCGTGGCCTCCGAAATGGAACGCCAGGGCTTCGACATTCCGCTGTTGATCGGCGGCGCCACGACATCGAAGGTGCATACGGCGGTGAAGATCGATCCGGGCTATCGCCGCGGCCAGACCGTCTATGTCACCGACGCCAGCCGCGCCGTCGGCGTGGCTTCCAGCCTTCTGTCGAAGGAAGGCGGCGCGCACTACGCTGCCGATATCCGCGCCGAGTACGAGAAGATCGCCATCGGCCATGCCAGCCAGCGCAGCCAGGCCAGGCGCCTGGCCCTGGCGGACGCGCGTGCCAACCGCGCCCGGCCGGACTTTGCCAAGGCCGCGCCGGCGCCGAAATTCTTCGGCACGCGGGTCTACAGGGACTATGACCTGGCGGAACTGGCCAGGTATATCGACTGGACGCCCTTCTTCCAGACCTGGGAACTGGCCGGGCCGTTCCCCGCCATCCTCAGCGACGACAAGGTGGGCAAGGCGGCGTCGGACCTTTATCGCGACGCCCAGGCGATGCTGAAACGCATCATCGACGAGAAGTGGCTGGAAGCCCGGGCCGTGATCGGCTTCTGGCCCGCCAACAGCGTGGATGACGACATCCTCGTCTATGGCGACAAGGCGCGGAAATTCCCCATCGCCACCCTGCATACGCTGCGCCAGCAGATGGTGCGCGAACAAGGCCGCCCCAACCTGGCGCTCGCCGACTTCGTCGCCCCTTCGGGCACGCCCGACTATATCGGCGGCTTTGCCGTGACCGCGGGTATCGGCGAGGAAAAGCGCCTGGAAGCCTTCCGTGCCGCCAAGGATGATTACTCCGCCATCCTGCTTTCGGCCCTGGCCGACCGCCTGGCCGAAGCCTTTGCCGAACGCATGCACGAAAAGGTGCGCAAGGAGTATTGGGGCTATGCCCCCGGCGAAAACTTCAGCAATGACGAGCTGATCAAGGAAGCCTATACCGGCATCCGCCCCGCGCCGGGCTATCCCGCCCAGCCCGAGCACAGCGAAAAGGCCACCCTGTTCAAGCTGCTGGACGCCGAAGACAAGATCGGGGTGAAGCTGACCGAAAGCTTCGCCATGTGGCCGGGCTCGTCGGTCTCGGGCTTCTCTTACGCCCATCCGGAAAGCCGCTATTTCGGCGTCGGCAAGATCGAACGCGACCAGGTGGAAGATTACGCCCGCCGCAAGGGCTGGGACATGGCCACCGCCGAGCGTTGGCTTGCGCCGCTGCTCAACTATAATCCGCGGGAAACCGGCACGGCGTAGCAATGTCGATTTGGGGCAAGGTTGGCGGCGCAAGCGCCGGATTCCTGATGGGCGGACCCATCGGCGCCCTGGTCGGCGCGGTTGCCGGCCATTTCATCTTCGATCGTGAAGCTGATCCCGGCATCGCCTTCACGATCGCGGTCATTGCGCTGGCCGGCAAGATGGCCAAGGCCGACGGCTCGGTCAGCGATGCAGAGCTCGAGGCCTTTGCCCGCGTTTTCCGGGTTCCGCCGCAGGAAGAGGTCAATGTCCGGCGCATCTTCAACCTGGCGCGCCAGGATGTGGCCGGCTACGAGGCTTATGCCCAGCAGATCGCCAGGCTGTTCGTCGGCAATCCCGCCATCCTGGAAGACGTGCTCGACGGTCTGTTCGAGATCGCCAAGGCCGATGGCGTGCTGCATCCGGCCGAGGCGGTCTTCCTGGAGCGGGTGGCGGAGATTTTCGGCTTCGCGCCCAACGAATTCCGCCGCATCCGCGCCAGCCATTTCGCGCCGGAACTGACCGACCCCTATGTGATCCTGGGCGTCTCCTATGTCGCCAGCGCCGACGAAATCAAACAGACCTATCGCCGCCTGGTGCGCGAGAACCATCCCGACAGCCTGATGGCCCGCGGCGTGCCGCAGGAGTTCGAAAAGCTCGCCAATGACAAGCTGGCGGCAATCAACGCCGCCTACGAAGCCATTCAAAAGGAACGGGATTTTCATTGATTGACTTTTGATGATTATATGATTATATCCTGAGCATCTGCTTGGAGGAGAGGCGATGCCGAAGCTTGATGTTGGAGTGGGTGACGAATTCCCCACCGAGGAAATCCATCGCGACGAACACGGCGTCGTGCATCATCATCACTATTACCGCCGCCGCCGGCCGTTCGGCTTCCTGCGCGTGATGCTGTCGCTTGTCCTGGTCATGCTGCTGCTGCGGCTGGTCCACGACGCGCCATGGATGGATCTGGATCTGCCCTGGATGCCGCATGGCTACATGTCGTTCGCCAGCACGCTGCTGGGCATCGCTGTGGTCGGTGTGCTGCTTTATGTCCTGCGCGGCCGTGACATCGGCGACAGGCCATGGTGAGGCGACGTTTCATCGAAATTGACGACAGCGAGCGCACCACGACCCGGGTGCAGCTGGAAATGCCGCCCCAGGCGATGGCCCGGCTGCAGAAGCTGAAGGACCGCACGGAAGCGGCAAGCTATGCCGAGGTCATCCGCAACGCCTTGCGCGTCTTCGAGGCGCTGGTGGACGAGCATGAGAAAGGCTCGGACTTCTTCCTCAAGCGCGCCAATGGCGAAATCGTCAACTACAAGATCTTCGTCTGATGCGCCGCCTCGCGCGCCCGTCGCCCAATCACGATGCGCGCGACGGCGCCGCGATCGACATGCTGGTGCTGCATTATACCGGCATGGCCAGCGCCGAGGCCGCGCTGGACCGGCTCTGCGATCCGGCGGCCAAGGTCAGCGCCCACTACACGATCGACGAGGATGGCACGATCTATGACCTCGTGCCCGAGGATCGCCGCGCCTGGCATGCCGGGGTTTCGCACTGGGCCGGCGCCGCCAACATCAATAGCCGCTCCATCGGCATTGAACTGGTCAATCCCGGCCATGAGTTCGGCTATCGCGCGTTCGCGGACGAACAGATCACCGCCCTGATCACGCTCTGCCATTCCATCCTGGTGCGCCACCCGATCCCCTCGGCCCGTGTGCTGGGCCATAGCGACGTCGCGCCCGCGCGCAAGGAAGATCCGGGCGAACTCTTCCCCTGGGCCCGGCTGGCGAAAGCCGGCATCGGGCTGTGGCCGGCGCCGGGGGACAGCAACCTCGATGCCACCGCCCTGGCGCGCTTTGGCTACGACGCGCACGCGCCGTTGGACAAGGTCGTCACCGCCTTCCAGCGCCATTTCCGCCCGCGCCGGCTCGATGGCGTTTGGGATGAGGAATGCGCCCGGCTGCTGCATGGGCTTCTGGAAAAGTTCTCGCGGCCAAGCCTCTGATATTCATCATGTTGCCGCTCCCGGCTCGCGCCGCGCTTGCGCGCGGCTGGCCGGGATGACAAGTTCTGCGGTGTCAGATGGCCGGGTGACCGCGGG